>DATHIG010000368.1:0-4577 GCA_035490035.1 Actinomycetes bacterium | reverse complement strand
CCGCAGCATCTGCCGCTCGGCGACCTTGCACAGCCAGACCGCGTCGAGCCGGTCGGTCTTGGGCCGGCCCGGGAGGTGTTTGACGTCGCGGGCGTTGACCAGCCAGACCTCGAACCCCTGGGCTTCCAGGAGGTAGAACGGCGGCTTCCAGTCGGGTAGCGGCGGCGCATTGCTGCGCCGCCGCCCCTTCAGAACCCGGCGTGCGCCGTTGGGCGCACCGGGCTCAAGCAAGCCCTGAAGGCCGTCCAGGTCAGGGATGCAGAAGTGCTGGTCACCCGCCGCACGCTCAGCAACGCGTTCGCGCGGGAACGGAGCAGCAGCTTCTGCAGATTGCGGACCCTCTTCAGGTCCCCTGCCTGTGTCGCCGTGAAGATCCGCTGCCGCAGCCGCCGTACGTCGTCCTCGACCTGACGCCACTCCACAGCGTCCCAGTCCAAGACATCGCCCTCAGGTCCGTTCACCGTCACGGTGTCCAACTTGCCCATCGGCTCTGGCGTCTCCGTTCACCTGGTCTCCACAGGCTCACCTGACCCACGTCAGCGCCCTTTCGAGCCGGGCACCCGCCCGTATCCGACCAGTTACCCGGGACCCATCCGGCGGAGGTGCCAGCACTCCGGTTCCCGGTTCCTGCTGCCCTTTCGGCTGTCGGCATTCGCTTCTTGGGCCATCCTGCGCCCGCTGGGGAGTTGCACCTTCCTCACGGTCGGCCTACCGGACCACAACGCTGCATCCGGACCCCATCGGGGTTGTCGTGTTGCACATGAGCAAGCTGCGACCGGGCAGGGCGCCCCCTTGACCCCGGGGACGGTGGTGCGCTCCCGGCCGGCGACTATCCTCCGGCCGGCACCCGCCGCTCTGCTGCGGCCAGTCCCTACGGCCCCGCTGCAACATCCCATCGGCGGGGGTCACCTTCACGAGGCGTCATCAGGGGTTCACTCGCGTTCGCCCATCACACCGGGACGGTTGGATGCCGCCCCGGAGCCGGGAAGCCTCACAGCTTCCCGCCGGTCTTCTCCTCGCCTGCGGCCCCCGGATGGAACAGGAGCCCCTTGGGCTTTGACCCCGAGCTTCGCACCCCGCAGTTACCCGCGACGCACGTCGAGGCGGAGACGAGCCATCGCGCACTGGCCCGGGTACTACACCTCCAGCATCAGCCGAACCTCCATCGGTGCCTCCCACTTGCACTCATGCACCCTCACGTCGCACCCAGCCGTAGGTGGCCTCCAGGACCACCTCGGGGTCGGGGCCGGCCTTGGCCAGCTCCAGCGACAGCGCCACCGGGTCGTTGTCGACACGGACCGTCTCCAGCACCTCGCCCTCGGGCGTCATGCGCACGATCACCGAGCGGCGGCGGTGCAGGTCGATCCCGACGTACTGTTCACCCATGGGGCCTCCCTTGCCGTGGCTGGTGTGAACACCCCGAGTGTCCAGCACCCGGGTTCCGTCACGAGGAGCGGAGGCCCCGCTCCTTCATCGCATCAAGGCGCGAGAGGCCCAGCTTCGCCGGGAAAGCGGTTGCTAATCAGCCCTGGAACGGCGTCGAGTCCTGAGGATCGCCAGTCCGAACGCGACCATCGCAGCCAGCAGCCCGAGGCCAATCGTAAGGCTGGCCGTAGAGGGCGAGTCGTCCGGCCGCCCCGATGTACCGGTCGCCGGTATCCCACTGGGAGCTGCTGCAGGATTGTCGGCCAGCGCCCGTGGTGCAATGGTCGGTGACGGCGAATTGTCCGGCCGCCCGGGTGCACCAGTCGCCGGCGGCCCACCGGGAACGGGTGTGCCACGGTCGGTCAGCGCCCGCGATCCGCTGCACAGGTTCGAGGCGTACTGGCCAGGTTGCAGCCGGTACATGTCACCGGCCGAGTTGAATGCGAACACCATGAACGGCCCCGTGCCGCGCAGCCCAATCCCGAATCCTCCGCAGCCGGCCCCGCCGCCCCCTGGGGTGACAATCTCCTGGCGTTCGCTAACCGCTCCCTTGTGGACCCGGCTCACCTTGAAGGTCAGCACCACCGGAGCCGGATACGGGATCCTCCGGGTCTCGCGGGGCGCGGCGGACGGGTCGACCCGTGAGCCGACCAGCTCTCCGACAAAGACCGCGTCAGCGCGGGCCATGCGCTCGGCCTCCGATCGCACCACCGCGCAGCTACACGCGGCCGCTGGTCCGGCGGTCACCAGCAACAGCCCGCCAGCCATGACCGCCACCGTGAGCGCCACCGCCCCGAGCCGTCCCCAGATCCTCACCCGTGCCTCCCCATAGCATCACGTCGTTGCCGATCTGACGGCCAGCCGACGTGGCCAGTTTCCGCAACCTACCAGCTCGTCCGCGTTCGGGCTGGTTTCCGAGGTTAGGATCCGAGCCGTGGGCAGGGGTCGCTCATCCGCCCTGGTCAGCGATGGTAACCGCCTGGCACGGTCGCGCCTGCTGATCGGCGAGCAGGCATCGGTAGACGGCGTCCGACAGCCGGCGTTTCAGGCAGCGCAGCGCCTCCTTGGGCGACTTGCCCTCAGCCAGCTTGCGCCGGTAGTAGGCCTGCCCGGCGCTCGGACGGCGGACCTGGACCATGGCCATCATGTACAGGGCGTGATTCAGCTTGCGATCCCCGGCCCGTGACAGCCGGTGGCGGATGACCTGGCCGCTGGAGGCCTCCAAGGGCGCGGTGCCGGTGTGGGCGGCGAAGTGATGCTTGGTGGGGAACCGACCGATGTCGCCGACCTCACCGAGGAACCTGGCCGCCAGCACCGGCCCAACCCCGAACAGCTGCAGCAGGCTGGTGTTGGACTGGGCGACCGCGGCCTTGATGCGGGCCTCGATCGCGGCGATCCGCTGCTCCAGCTGGCGGACGTCGGCCACGAGCTCGGTGGCCAGCTGCCAGCGGGTGACCGCGGGCGGGCCGGTCGGAGCAACCTGGGCGAGCAGCGCGGCGGCCCGCTTGGCGGTGAGGTTGCGTCGGGCGCCGCCTGGAACCAGGTCGACCAGCAGCCGGTGCAGCCGGTTGATGGTCTGGGTGCGGGCGGCGACCAGGTCCTGGCGCCGCTTGGTCAACAGGTGCAACACCGTCGCCTGGTCCTCGACGCCGACCTGCCGCAGGGCCGGGGCGCTGCGGGCGGCAACGGCCACCGAAACGGCGTCGTCGGGGTCGCTCTTGCGGCCATGGCCGGTCGACAGCACCCGCACCCGGGCGGCCAGTTTGGCCGGCACGTCCACCACCGGCTCGCCGTCGGCGACCAGCCGCTGGGCCAGCGCCCGGCCGACCCCATGCGCGCCTTCTACCGCCCAGCAGCGTTGCCGCCAGCGGCCGGCCCACCGGCGCAGCTGCTGATAGCCGTCCAGGGTGGCGGGGATGCGTTGGTGGTCCAGCAGCTGGCCGTGCTCATCCAGCGCAGCCGCGGTGTGGGAGGCCTTGTGGGGGTCGACGCCGATCATCACCGGCATGGGGCGCCTTTCTCGAGGCGGGCAGGAGGCACCGGGAGGGCAGGCCGACTTGGGGCATCAGCAAACCTCTGTTGAGCCACTCCCAGTCAGGTGCCGGCAGGACCGCACAACCATTCTCGAGCCAACTCAAGCCTGAGTGGCAGCGGCGTTTGTGGAGCGACCTGCCGGCACCCTGGAACCCTACGGCTGCAGACCCAGGGCTCCTACCCGCCATTCAATAAGTCGGTGGCTGGTCGTTGAAGTCGCCGCCGCGTTCGGCCTGCCGCTCCCGCCCTTGACTGCGGTCGCTGGCGGCGCGTTCTGTGGCCCGTTCGACCTTGGCCGTCGCCCACTTGAGCGAGGCGCCGACCTCGTCGGCCTCGATCTCGGTGACTGAGCGCTTGTCACCTTCGGGGGTTTCCCAGCTGCGTTGGCGGAGTCGGCCGGTGACCATGACCCGGTCGCCCTTGGCCAGGGAGTCGGCTAGGTGTTCGGCCTGCCCTCGCCAGACGTTGACCTTTAGGAAGGAGGTGTCGCCGTCGCGCCACTCGCCGTCTTGCTGGATCCGCTGGGTGACGGCGACGCGCAGGTTGGCCACGGCGATGCCGTTGTTGGTGAAGCGGAGCTCGGGGTCGTCGACCAGGTTGCCGACGATGGTGGTGTGGTTGTCCGCTGCCATGACAGGTGCTCCTTGCTCGTGCTGCTGATGTGAGTGGTTAGCGTTCGGGGTTGGCCCGCTCGGGACCCCAGCGGGTGCGGGTGGGTTGGTGGCGGGCGGCTTGGATGGCGTCGGCGGCCCGGTAGTCCTGGCCGGCCTGCCAGATGACCGGGTTGGGGTCGTTCTGGCGGCTGTCGTGGACAGCCACCCGGACGCCCAGGGCGAGGGCGGCCTCGCGGTCGCGGCCGGCCTGGCGGCCGTAGGGGTTGGTCTGGTCGGCGGGGACGCCGTAGTCGGGGTTGAGCCGGTCGAAGGCCTGCTCGGCGTCCCGGACGGCGTCCCGCTCGGGGTGGGTGTGGCCGAACTGGTCGGCCAGGCGGGTGTGGTCGTGGCGGTGGCGGGCGTCCAGGTCGCCGCCGAAGCCGCTGGCGATGTGGTCGATGGGCCAGTCGCTGAACTCGTGGCCGCCCCGGGCGGCCGGGGTCTGCAGGTGGTCCAGCAGCTCGC
>DATHIG010000367.1:0-3480 GCA_035490035.1 Actinomycetes bacterium | reverse complement strand
GCCTCCACCCTGCCTGCCTACCTCAACGCCCTGACCGGCGAGGGCGTGCACATCGTCACCGTGAACGACTACCTGGCCAGGCGGGACGCCGAATGGATGGGGGTGATCCACCGCTTCCTGGGGCTGGAGGTCGGGGTGGTCCTGGCCACGATGACCCCGCAGGAGCGCCGGCCGGCCTATGACGCCGACATCACCTACGGCACCAACAACGAGTTCGGCTTCGACTACCTGCGCGACAACATGGCCGTCTTCACCGAGGACCTGGTCCAGCGCGGCCACGCCTACGCGATCGTGGACGAGGTCGACTCCATCCTGGTCGACGAGGCCCGCACCCCGCTGATCATCTCGGGCGCGACCGAGCAGGGTCACCGCTGGTACCAGCAGTTCGCCAGCCTCGCGCCCAGGCTGCACCGCGACGTCCACTACGAGGTCGACGAGGGCAAGCACACCGTGGCCATCAACGAGGCCGGGATCGCCAAGGTGGAGGAGCTCCTCAGGATCGAGAACCTGTACGACGCGATCAACACCCCCCTGGTCCACCACCTGCAGAACGCCATCCGGGCCAAGGAGCTCTACAAGCGCGACGACGAGTACATCGTGCGTGACGGCGAGGTCCTGATCGTCGACGAGTTCACCGGGCGGGTGCTGGAGGGCCGGCGCTACTCCGAGGGACTGCACCAGGCGATCGAGGCCAAGGAGTCGGTCTCGATCAAGGAGGAGAACCAGACCTACGCCACCATCACCCTCCAGAACTACTTCCGGATGTACGACAAGCTCTCGGGAATGACCGGCACGGCCAAGACCGAAGCCGCCGAGTTCAACCACATCTACAAGCTGGACGTTGTCGAGGTCCCCACCCACCGGCCGATGATCCGCGTCGACCATGGGGACGTGATCTACAAGACCGAGGATGCCAAGTTCGCCGCCCTGATCGACGAGATCGTCGAACGCCACGAGGCCGGCCAGCCGATCCTGGTCGGGACGGTGTCGATCGAGAAGTCGGAGCGGGTCAGCGGCCTGCTGGACAAGCGGGGCATCAAGGCCGAGGTCCTCAACGCCAAGCACCACGAGCGCGAGGCCCACATCATCGCCCAGGCCGGGAGGTTGGGCGCGGTCACCGTTGCCACCAACATGGCCGGCCGCGGCGTGGATATCATGCTCGGCGGCAATGTCGAGTACCTGGCCGAGGAGTCCCTGCGGATCAAGGGCATGGACCCGGTGGACACCCCGGCCGAGGAGTGGAACGCGGCCAGGCAGGCGGCCATCGGGGAGATGACCAGCCAGGTCGCCGACGAGCATCAGCAGGTCATCGACCGCGGCGGCTTGGCCGTGCTCGGCACCGAACGCCACGAGTCCCGCCGGATCGACAACCAGCTGCGCGGGCGATCCGGCCGCCAGGGCGACCCCGGCGAGTCGCGGTTCTTCCTGTCCCTCGAGGACGACCTGATGCGCATGTTCGCCACCAAGACCGTCGGCAACCTGATGGAGCGGCTCTCGCTGCCCGACGACGTGCCCATCACCCACCGGCTGGTCACCCGGGCCATCGCCAACGCCCAGCGCCAGGTCGAGTCGCAGAACTTCGAGCGCCGCAAGAACGTCCTCAAGTACGACGAGGTCATGAACAAGCAGCGCCAGGTCATCTACGAGACCCGCCGGCGCGTCCTGGAAGGCGGCGAGGACCTGCGCGACCAGACCCTGGTGTTCCTGGGCGACGTGGTCGCCGGCCTGGTCGCCGAGTACTGCCCCCAGGGGGTCTACCCCGAGGAGTGGGACATCGAGGGCCTGTTCAAGGCGCTCACCCAGCTCTACCCGACCGAGCTGCAGCCAGAGAGCCTGGACCTGGACGGCCTCGACCACGCCGAGTTCGAGACCATGCTGCTGGAGGACGCCGAACGCGCCTACAAGGAACGCGAGGCCGAGTTCGGCACCGACCTGCTCCACACGCTCGAGCGCCGGGTGCTCCTAACCGTGCTGGACCGGCACTGGCGCGAGCACCTGTACGAGATGGACTACCTGCAGGAGGGCATCGGGCTGCGGGCCATCGGCCAGCGCGACCCGCTGGTCGAGTACCAGCGCGAAGGCTTCGACATGTTCCAGGCGATGCAGGAATCCATCAAGCGTGAGGCCGTCGCCTACGTGTTCAACGCCTCCATCCAGGTGGTCGACGAGGCCGAGGAGCGCCGTCAGGCCCCGAGCCCTCCGACGACCCAGCTCAGCTCCGCCGTCACCGAGGCGGAGGCGCGCGCCGTGACCAGCCAGCCCCAGCGCCAGGGCGGCAAGAAGGTCGGCCGCAATCAGCCCTGCCCCTGCGGCTCAGGCAAGAAGTACAAGCTCTGCCACGGAGCCGCGACCCAGCGCGCGTAACCCACCCGCCGACTATCGCGTTGCTAGGGAGACAGCCGTCGGGTCGTTACCGGGTGGCGGGGCGAAGCTTGAGCTTGAGGCGCCGCGGGCGCCGAAGACCACGACCGGTCTTGTCCCGGACGTAACGGGTGGCCACGTCCAGCTGGTAGCGGCCAGCGGCCGATGGCCGCAGTTCCTCCCAGTAGCGCTCCGCCAAGCCGGCCATCCCACACCCCCGAACCCGCGAAGACCCGCACCCCGATCCGAGCTCATCCAAACATACGTTGCGGATCTCGATCGAGTTCAGCATGGCGGGCCGCCATCTCGGTCGGGTGTCGTGGCTGTGTCGGTCTCGTTACGCCACCAGCGCAGCTCCGTCACCATCCAGCGACCACCGGCGGCATCCAGTCGGATGGCGACCGGCCGGACGAGGTCACCCTTCTGGACCACCGCGACGGTGTCCGCCAGGCCGGGTCTGTCCTCCTGGCAGTGCACCGTGATGAGCGACCGACCGCTCGGAAGCGGGCCGCCCCGACGGCTGATGCGGTGCTCGAGCACCTCCCACAGCTCGGGACTGAAGATCCGCTCCAGCTGCGCCGCGCTCCGGCATCCCGCCTCCACCTCGAGCAGTGCCATGGCGATATCCCTGGTGATCGCCACCGGCGACGGAAGCTTGGCCCTGGCACGGCGTCGCGCCACACCCAGATCACGATCCGACGGGCCACGCACGACCACGAATCGATTGCGCCGACCCGCCACCCGCCGCCCCGAAGCCGCCAAGCGCTCGGGTGCCGCCAGCTCTCGCACGAGGGCAGGCCGAGCCTGCGGGCCCTCCGTCTCGCGGCCCTCATTCATGCCGTCCTGGCCCGGCCACTGTGGTGCCGACGTTGTCATGAGAACCTCCCGAGTACTCCCTGCCTATGCCTCCATTTGCCTTCGTTTGCCTATATTAGCCTGAGAACGCCTCGAGTGAGGAGCTCCGTGCACAGCCTCCGCTCCGGTCCTCTGCCGCCGGGTGCACAGACGCGTTGTCATGCCGCCGGGTGCCATACCAGTCGCGTTGTCACACCGCCGCGCGCAGCGTCGCGATGGAGTCGGGAGGGTCCTCGAGCTGACGGTCGACCGGAGAGGGGGGGG
>DATHIG010000366.1:0-2293 GCA_035490035.1 Actinomycetes bacterium | reverse complement strand
CCGTGGCAAGTCTCACGTGTTGTCACCTCTCGACAGCTTGTGGGCTGTACCATCCCACCGTGCGGTGGCCCTGGCAGCGAATCCCTGACGTCGCCGCGCCGCGCGACCTGATCTCAGTGTCCGACCCCGCGCTGGTCGAATGGTTCGGCGCCGCGCCCACCTACGCCGGCGTCTCGGTCGGTGAAACCAGCGCGCTAGGCATCCCCGCCCTCTATCGGGCGGTTGCGCTGATCGCGGGCACCATCGCGGCGCTGCCGCTGAAGACCTACCGCGACACCGGCGACGGTGAACGGCAGCAGATGACGTCGTTCCTCGACGACCCCGGCGGGCCGAGCGGCCCCACGCCGTTCGAGTGGAAAGAGACGGTGCTCATGCACCTGGTGCTCCACTCCAACGCGTACCTGGCGCACGTGCGCAACCAGGGCGGCGGGCTGGCCGCGCTCATCCCGGTGCACCCCGGCGGCGTACAGGTGGACCCGCCCAACCGGGAGCGGCCGCACACGGTGTACAAGGCGCGCCTCGCCGACCGCACCCTGCGAGAGTTCACCGCGGCGACGATGACGCACATCGTCGGGCCCTGCCCGAACGGATACCAGGGCCTGTCGCTGATCCAGGTGGCCCGGCAGTCCCTGGCCACGACGATCGCCGGCGACCGGGCCGCGGCCAAGCTGTACGGCAACGGGTTCCTCGCCGGCGGGCTGGTCACACCCCGAGACGACGACGTCGAAGAGGGCGACGGCGAGACGATCAAACAGAACCTGCACGAGCGCGCCGGCGGGTGGGAACACGCCGGCGAGCTGGCGTTCATCAACCGCAAGCTACAGCTCGACAAATGGACGATGACCGCCGAAGAGGCCCAGTTCCTCGAGTCGCGGCGCTACCAGGTCGAAGAGGTGGCCCGCTGGACCGGTGTGCCACCGCACCTGCTGATGCAGACCGAGAAACAGACCTCATGGGGTACCGGTGTGGCCGAGCAGAACCGCGGCCTGGGCCGCTTCACCCTGCTGCCGTGGACGCGCCGCATCGAAGAGCGCCTGTCGCGGCTGCTGGCCCAGCCTCGCTTCGTCGAGTTCGAGTTCGCCGGGCTCGAGCGGCCCAGCCCCGAGCAGGAAATCCGGCTGCTCATCGAGCAGGTGGACGCCGGGCTACTCACCGTCGACGAAGCCCGCAAGATCCGCAACCTCCCGCCGCTCGAGCGCGCACCCGGCGACGTGGTGCCCGATGACGTCGACGTCGACCAGGTGGAGGCCACCCGATGAGCGGCATCCGTGAGCTGCTGCCGCCGGGCCTGCTGCGCCATCACCGGGCGCCGGCCAACCGGGACCGCGGCGCCTGGTACAGCGTCCGCAACCAGGCCGCCGGCGACGACGACCGGGCGATCGTCGACCTGTACGACGTCATCGGGGAATGGGGAGTGAGCGCGCAGGAGTTCGTCCGCGACCTGCGCGAGATCGACGCGTCGGTGATCGAGCTGCACATCAATAGTCCCGGCGGGCTGATCCACGACGGGCTCACCATCTACAACGGGCTCCGCGACCACCCGGCGCGGGTCGAGGCGATCGTCGACGGCATCGCGGCGTCGGCCGCATCGTGGATCTTGCAGGCCGGTGAGATCCGCACCATGAACCGGCACACCGAGCTGATGATCCACGACGGGTTGGCGTTCACCATCGGCAACGAGCAGGACCACCTGGACACCGCGGCCCTGCTCGGCCGGCTGTCGGAGAACATCGCGTCGATCTACGCCGAACGGGCCGGCGGCACCGTCGAGGACTGGCGGGCCGCGATGCGCACCGAAACCTGGTACACCGCCGATGAGGCCGTCGACGTCGGGCTGGCCGACGACGTGATCACCGACGACGACGGCGCGTCCAACCATTCCACCCGCGCGGAGCTGGTCACCCACCGTGCCCGCGTGTTCGCCACCTGAGAGGAAGCACCGATGACCGCCACCGCCGCGCCGAAGCCACCCGACCCGACCACCGCCGAGGTGGAGGATTGGGAGGACTACAAGTCGGTTTACGCCGCGTGGCTGGACAAGGCCACCGACGAGGACCTGTTGGCCGAGATGGTCGCCCTGCCCGTCGAGGGCGCCCCGTTCACCCCATCCGAAGCGTGGCGGTACCACCAGTGCGAGCTGCGGCGCCGGCAACCGCCCACGACGGCCAAGCGCACCCGCGCCAAGAGCCAGGAAGGCTGACCCGCCATGCCACGTCGACTCGCCCCGCAGCAGCAGACCCCCCCGGCCGCTCCCGGCCCGCAAGATCACCGGCGGCCCGCGGCGGGCCGTCAG
>DATHIG010000365.1:0-2506 GCA_035490035.1 Actinomycetes bacterium | reverse complement strand
CCGGGTCGACCTCTCTCAAGAACCACTCAATAGAGGTGCCAGCCGCCGGTGCGGCTCAGACACATAGGCGGAAGGAGATCGCGACCGAGCGCGTCGGTGAATATGTACTGTGATGTAGAGGCCTTGTGTGCTGTAGGCAGTAACGATCATTAGAGTCCCAGGAAGTGGTGTAGGAGCTATGGTCGAAACCTGTGGATGAGCTCCTGGCATGAGAGCGCGGCGTACCTTCCACCCTGACCTGTAGGGAAGACGCCGGCGCGGTGAACGCCGGCGAGGAAGGAACGCCGCGATGCTGAGTGTAGTGGTTGACGAGCAAGCACGGGCCGAGCTGGCTCTGGACCTGGATGAGCTGTTCCGTGAGGGTGCCCGGCGGCTGCTGGTGGTGGCGTTGGAGGCTGAGGTGGAGGCCTACATCGCCGCGCACGCCGAGCTGGTTGACGAGCACGGCCACCGGCTGGTGGTCCGCAACGGGCACGCCCCGGCGCGCACCATCACCACCGGGGTCGGCCAGGTCGAGGTGGTGCGCCCGCGGGTTGATGACCGGCGGGTCGATCCCGCCACCGGCCAGCGGGTGCAGTTCCAGAGTGTGATCTTGCCCAGGTGGTGCCGGCGCAGCCCCAAGGTGGCCGAGGTGCTGCCGTTGCTGTACCTGCATGGGCTGTCCAGCTTGGACTTCGTGCCGGCGCTGGAGGCGTTCTTCGGGGCCGCGGCCGGGCTGTCGGCCTCGGTGGTGACCCGGCTGACCACCCAGTGGCAGGCCGAACGTGAGGCGTTTCTGCAGCGGGACCTGTCGGAGCGGGACTACGTGTACTGCTGGGCGGATGGCATCCACTTCAACCTGCGCCTGGAGGACGGCCGGCTGTGCTGCCTGGTCATCGTGGGGGTGCGCGCCGACGGCACCAAGGAGCTGGTCGCGGTCGCCGACGGTGAGCGCGAGTCGACCGACGCGTGGGCGGAGCTGCTGCGGGACTGCCGCCGCCGCGGCATGCGCGCGCCGGTGGTCATGGTGGGCGACGGCGCGCTGGGGCTGTGGCGGGCGCTGCGCGAGGTGTTCCCCGCCACCCGCGAGCAAAGGTGTTGGGTCCATAAGGTCGCCAATGTTCTGGCGGCGTTGCCCAAAAGCGTCCACACCGGCGCCCGTCGTGCCCTCAACGAGATCGCGCTGGCCGAGGACCGGGCGGCCGCCGAGCGGGCGATCCAGGCGCTGGTCAGCGACTACGGCGCCAAGTGGCCCAAGGCCGTCGCCAAGATCACCGACGACCGGGAGGCGCTGCTGTGCTTCTTCGACTTCCCGGCCGAGCACTGGCTGCACCTGCGGACCACCAATCCGATCGAGTCGACCTTCTCCTCGGTGCGGGCCAGAACCAGGGTGACCAAGGGCCCGGGCAGCAAGCAGGCTGGGCTGGCGATGGTGTTCAAGCTGCTGGAGGCCGCCGAGCAACGGTGGCGGGCGGTCAACGGGCCGCACCTGGTCGCATTGGTGCGTGCCGAGGCCAGGTTCGAGCGGGGCAGGTTGGTCGAGCGACCCAAGGAGGCGCCAGAGGAGGAGACCGAGGAGGTCGCCGCGTGATCATGCGGGACCGGCGATCCACAGGATTTGACTATTCCTCGTTGCCTTGGCACCGAGCCGTCTGCCGTGGTGCCGGCGTCGGCCTGGCCCACCTCGCTGGCTTGATAGCAGCCCGTCCAACCATGCGGTTGTGACCCGTCACAGTTGTGCCGCGCGGTGACTCCTCCCAGGCCGACACCGACCACGGCCGCCTCCCGAAGGAGCAACCCCATGCCCATCCTGGCCGACACCATCGACGGCGTCATCGGCGTCGACCCTCACCGTGACACCCTGGCGGCTGCCGTCCTCAGCCCGGTCGGTGGGGTCCTCGCCCAGACCGCGACCAGCGCCGACGCCACCGGCTACCAGCAGCTCCTGGAGTTCGCCGGCACGCAGCACCCGCAGCGACCCGGCGCGGCGCTGCTGGGCGATCCAGGGCGCCGGCAGCCAAGGGCGCCGGGCTGACCGCATTGCTGCACACTCACCGCGAGCGGGTCGTCGAGGTCGCCCGGCCCAAGCGCCCCGCCCGCCGTACCGGCGCCAAGACCGACGCGATCGATGCGGTCCGTGCGGCTGGGGAGACCCTTGGCCACCAGCACCAGACGCTGCCGCGCCGCCGCGGCGACCGCGAAGCGCTGCGGGTGCTGCTGAGGACCCGCCGCCACGCCACCAGCAGCCGGGTTGCTGCCGTCAATCAGCCCCGAGGCGCTCATCGTCGGTGCGCCCCAGGAGCTGCGCGCCGAGCTACGCGGCGTGGCGACCACCGCACAGATCGACCGCTGTGTGGGGTTGCGGGACCGCCCGGCCAGGCCACTGGAGCACCGCATGACCGTCCGGGCCCTGCCGACCACCGCCCGGCGCATCCAGGCCCTCCAAGCCGAGATCGACCAGCTCACCGCTGCACTCGACCCGCTCATCGCCTCCATCGCGCCATGGCTGGTCGAACTGCCCGGCGTT
>DATHIG010000364.1:0-6120 GCA_035490035.1 Actinomycetes bacterium | reverse complement strand
CCCGGTGAGGGGCTCGCCGTCGACCTCAAGGGCGCCAAGGTTCCCGGCGCGGTCGAAGCGGTAGCCGACCACGTGGACGCCGGGGGTGGCCTCCAGCTCGACCCGCTGGAGTTGGGAGGGGTTGTTGCGCCAGCCGGAGGGGATCGTCGGGTAGACGGTGGCGATGTCACGGCGTTCGGCCTGGGCGGCCAGGGCGGCGGCGGCCGCGTGCAGGCGCACCGTCGTGGCGTCCTCCAAGCCGGCCGCCAGCTCGGCCGGCGGGTGGCGGTCGAGGAACCCGGTGTCGGTCTGGCCGGCCAGGAACGCCGGCGATCGCAGGATCCCGACCAGCAGGTCGCGGTTGCTTGCGACCCCGTGCAGGCGCGCCCCGGCAAGGGCGGCGGCCAGCAGCCGGGCCGCCTCCAGCCGGGTCGGGGCGTTGGCGATGACCTTGGCCAGCAGCGGGTCGTAGTGCACCCCGACCACCGACCCGTCCGCCACCCCGGCGTCGATCCGCACACCCGGGGGGGTCTCGACCCGGAACCGGTGCACGGTCCCGGCCTGGGGCAGGAAGCCGGCCGCCGGGTCCTCGGCGTACAGGCGGGCCTCGATGGCGTGGCCGCGGAGCCGCGCCCGGGTCGCCTCCTCGGGCAGGGGCTCGCCGGCGGCGACCAGCAGCTGCAGCCGGACCAGGTCGAGCCCGGTGACGGCCTCGGTGACCGGGTGCTCGACCTGGATTCGGGCGTTGACCTCGAGGAACCAGAACTCCTCCCCGAGCAGGAGGAACTCGACCGTGCCGGCGCCCACGTAGCCGGCGGCGACGGCAACGGCCAGGGCCGCCTCCCCCAGCCGGCGGCGCAGGCCGGGGTCGACGGCCGGCGAGGGGGCCTCCTCGACCAGCTTCTGGTGCCGGCGCTGGATCGAGCACTCCCGCTCGAACAGGTGGACGGTCCGGCCGGCGGCGTCGGCAAGGACCTGGACCTCGACGTGCCGGGGGGCCTGCAGGTACCGCTCGAGGAACACGGCGTCGTCACCGAACGCGCCCCCGGCCTGGCGGCGGGCCGCCTCGACGGCCCCCGCCAGTCCGGCCGGGTCACCGACCAGCCGCATGCCGATGCCGCCACCGCCGAAGGTCGCCTTCACCATCAACGGAAAGCCGATCCGGTCGCCGGCGGCAGCCAGCTCCTCGCCGGCCAGCCCGGCGACCTCGACCCCGTCAAGCACCGGCACGCCGGCGGCGGCCGCGACCCGCCTGGCCTCCACCTTGTTCCCGAGCACGGCCAGCACCTCCGGCGGCGGCCCGACGAAGACCAGGCCACGCTTGCGGCAGCCGGCGGCGAAGTCGGCGCTCTCGGCCAGGAACCCGTAACCGGGGTGGACCGCGTCGGCCCCGGTGCGCTCGGCCGCCTCCAGGATGGCCTCCATGCGCAGGTAGGACTCGGCCGGAGCGGCCCCGCCAAGCAGCACCGCCTCGTCGGCCTGGGCCACGAACGGCGCGTCGCGGTCCGGGTCGGAGAAGACCGCGACGGTGGGGATGCCCATCCCGCGGGCGGTCCGCAGCACCCGGCCGGCGATCTCGCCCCGGTTGGCGACCAGCAGCTTGGCGATCACATCCGGAACACCCCGAACCCGTCCGTGCCCTTCACCTCCCCGGAGTGGCAGGCCGACAGGGCGATGCCGAGCACGGTGCGGGTGTCGCGCGGGTCGATGATGCCGTCGTCGTACAGGAGCCCGGTGTTGAACAGGGCTCTGGACTCGGCCTCGATGTGACCGCGGACCGTCTCGCGCATGGCCTGGTCGGCCGCGTCGTCGAACGGCCGGCCGCCGGCCTGCGCCGAGGCCCGGTTGAGGATCGACATGACCCCGGCGAGCTGCTCCGGGCCCATCACCGCGGTCTTGGAGGCCGGCCAGGTGAGCAGGAAGCGGGGGTCGTAGGCCCGGCCCGCCATGCCATAGCCACCCGCGCCGTAGGAGGCGCCGACGATCAGGGTCAGGTGGGGCACGGTCGAGTTGGACACGGCGTTGAGCATCTTGGCCCCGTCCTTGATGATCCCCCGCTGCTCGTAGGCCTTGCCGACCATGTAGCCGGTGGTGTTCTGGAGGAACAGCAGCGGCGTGTCGGCCTGGTTGGCGAGCTGGATGAAGTGGGCCGCCTTGTTGGACTCCTCCGAGAACAGCACGCCGTGGGCGTTGGCCAGCACCCCGACCGGGTACCCGTGGACCGACGCCCAGCCGCACACCAGGCTCTGGCCGTACAGCGGCTTCCACTCGGCGAACCGGGAGCCGTCGACCACCCTGGCCAGGATCTCGCGGGGGTCGGCGGGGACCTTGAGGTCGACCGGGGCCAGGCCGAGCAGCTCGTCGGGGTCGTGGATGGGCTGGTCGGCCGGCCTGGTCGGCCCGGGGCCGAGCTTGCGCCAGCCCAGGTTGGCGATGACCTCGCGGCCGAGCCGGATGCAGTCCTGCTCGTCGGCGGCCAGCTGGTCGGCCAGCCCCGAGGCGCGGGCGTGCATCTCGGCCCCGCCCAGCTCCTCGTCGCTCGCCTGCTCGCCGGTGGCCATCTTGACCAGCGGCGGGCCGCCGAGGAACACCTTGGCCCGCTCCCTGACCATGATCGTGTGGTCGGACATGCCCGGCACGTAGGCGCCGCCCGCGGTGGAGCTGCCGAACACCAGGGCCAGGGTCGGGATGCGGGCCCGCGACAGCCGGGTCAGGTTGCGGAACACCGCACCGCCGGGGATGAAGATCTGCGACTGGGTGGGAAGGTCGGCGCCGGCGGACTCGATCAGCTGGATCAGCGGCAGCCGGTTCCGCTCGGCGATCTCCATGGCCCGCAGGGTCTTCCTGAGCCCGAACGGGTTGGTGGCCCCGCCACGGACCGTCGGGTCGCTGGCCACCACCACGCACTCGACCCCGGCGACCGGCCCGACGCCGGTGACGCCGCTGGCGCCCACCGGGAAGTCGGTCCCCCAGGCGGCCAGCGGCGACAGCTCAAGGAACGGGCCGTCACGGTCCAGCAGCAGCTCGACCCGCTCCCTGGCCAGGAGCTTGCCCCTGGCCCGGTGGCGGTCGACGTACTTCGGGCCGCCGCCGGCTCTCGCCTCGGCCAGCAGCCGGTCCAGCTCGGCCAGCAGCTCCAGGTTGGCCGCCCGGTTGGCCCGGAAGGTCCCGGAGCCCGGGTCGAGCCGGCTCGCGAGCACCCCCATCCGACCCCCAGAGCGCAGTGGTGGTTACCGGAAGGTAACCATGCGCCGGGGCTGGGCGCCAGCCCTCGTCAGCGCTCGTCCAGCGAGTAGTAGACGTCGTTGGCCATGGCCGAGAACGCGGTCAGGGAGGCCTGGCTGGAGTCGACGAACCAGCGGCAGTTGGGGTACTTGGAGGACTTGTTGTAGTAGAGGACCGCCTTGAACCCCTCCCAGCCCGGCTTCTTGAACAGGGCGCGGGCGTCGGCGAACCACTGGGCCTTGCGGCCTGGCTGGGCCGAGTCCTCGGTGCTGGCCCATTCGGGCACCATCAGGCCCTTGATGGTCCTGCCCTGGGCGAACAGGCGCATCGGGTTCAGCAGCTGCTCGAGGGAGTTCCAGGGGTTGCTGGTGCCGGGCCGGCAGTTGTACCAGTTGTAGGCGTCGGCGCCCATGTAGTCGATGTAGGCCTCGCCCGGGTACCAGTCGACCGCCCGCCGCCGGTCCCTGGCCTTGAACGAGAAGGCGGTCATGATCCACAGATAGTCGGCGTTGGTGACCCCTTGGCCGCGGAAGACCGTGACCACCTTGCGCCAGGCGGCGATGAAGTCGGCCCCCTGGCCGCTGGAGTTGAGGCTCGTCTCCGGCTCGTGGTTGAAGGTGAAGTAGACGTGGGTGCCGAGGCTCTTGATCCGGTTCGCCCAGGTGACGATGTCGTTGTGGAGCGCCGACCCGGGCTGGGCGTTGGCGATGTCGCGCCACTGCACGAAGGTGTGGTTGCGCCGCTCCGACTTCACCGACAGCAGCAGCGCGTAGCCGTTGTTCTTGAACCAGGTGACGTCGGTGTCGGGGAACGGCGAGTCCCAGTTGTAGTAGACGCGGATCGCCGCCAGCCGGCGGCCGATCTTGCCCTCGAGCGTGGTGGTGCCCTGCTGGGTGCCCGGTTCCGGCCGGGCCCCGAACAGCACGGTGGGGTCGTTCGGGCCGGCGCCCGCAGGGGTGGCGAGGCCGGCAGCGGTCACGGCCAGCGACAGCACCAGCACGCCCAGCAGCAGCACTCGTTTGCGCATGGTCCCCCCTGGAGACGGTCGTACCGGCAACGCTGCCCGAGCACGGGGTCGCCGGCAACGTGCGAACGCCGTAGCGGGCTACGCCGGTTCCAGGAAGCGCCGCTCCACGGTGGCCAGCACCGAGTAGAACGGGTCGATCATGTTGCCGACCCGAAGGCGGCCGGCCTGCCCGAGCAGCTGGTAGGCGTCGGCCCTGGTGAACCCGTGGCCCCGGTGCAGCCGCTCGACCAGGTCGGTGTAGGCGGCCCTGGCGCAGGCGGTCAGGTCCGACCCGTGCAGGCCGGCCAGCGACCCGATCGAGCCGGCCGTGTCCAGCTGGGGCAGGGCCACGAAGCCGGCCTCCTCGCGGCCGCGCACGCGCATGGTCAGCTCGACCTCGGCCTCGATCTCGATGGCGACGCCGGTGATCTCGCCGTCGCCCGCCTGATCCTCAAGGTGGCCAAGTTCTCCTACGAGTGGGAGATCCCCTGACCGCCGCTCAGCCGAGCTTGGTCAGGGCGCGGCGCAGGTTGCGGGTTCCCTGGCCGATGCGCTGCTCGTTCTCGATCAGGGCGAACCGCACGTGGCCGTCGCCGCCGGGGCCGAAGCCGATGCCGGGCGAGGTGGCCACCCTCGCCTGCTTCACCAGCAGGGAGGCGAACTCCAGCGACCCGAGCTCCCGGTAGGGCTCGGGGATCGGCGCCCACAGGAACATCGAGCCTCGCGGCGGGTCGACCTCCCAGCCGATCCGCCGCAGCCCGTCGCAGAGGGCGTCCCGCCGGGACTGGTAGATGGCCTGGGCCCGCTCGGGGTGGTCGGGGTCCTCGTTGAGGGTCACGGTCGAGGCGATCTGGATCGGCTGGAAGGCGCCGTAGTCGAGGTAGGACTTGAGCTTGGCCAGCGCCTGCACGACCTCGGCGTTGCCGACCAGGTAGGCCATGCGCCAGCCGGCCATGGAGTACGACTTGGTCATCGAGTAGAGCTCGACCGCGCACTGCATGGCGCCCTCGGCCTGCAGGATCGACGGCGGGCGGAAGCCGTCGAAGCCGAGCTCGGCGTAGGCGTTGTCGTGGACCAGCAGGACCTCGTTCTCGAGGGCGAAGTCGACGATCCGCTGCATGAAGGCCAGGTCGACGCAGGTGGTGGTCGGGTTGTGGGGGAACGAGAGCACGATCACCCTGGGGCGGGGCCAGGAGAAGCGGTAGGCCTGCTTGACGTTCTCGAAGAAGTCCTCGCCGGTCCCGATCGGGATCTCGCGGACCTCGGCCCCGGCGAACAGCGGCCCCCAGATGTGGATCGGGTAGGAAGGCGACGGCACCAGCGCCGCGTCGCCCGGTTGCAGCAGCACCCACATCAGATGCGAGAAGCCTTCCTTGGCCCCGATGGTGGTGATCGCCTCGGTGTCGGGGTCCAGCGCAACCCCGAACCGCCTGGCGTACAGGCCGGCCACGGCCTGGCGCAGCTTGGGGATGCCCCGGCTGGCCGAATAGCGGTGGTTGCGGGGGTTGCGGACCGCCTCGCACAGCTTGTCGACGGCGGTCGCCGGCGACGGCAGGTCGGGGTTGCCGAAGCCCAGGTCGATCACGTCCTCGCCGGCCCGCCTGGCCGCCACCTTGAGCCCATCGATGATGGTGAACACGTACGGCGGCAGGTTCGTGATCCGGCGGAACTCCACTGGCGACCCCCGATCTTCCCAGGTGCGTGAGACCCGAAGCCTACCCGCTCGAGCCCGCCGAACCCTCGGGTGGCGGGTGGCGGGGGCGCTCGGGTAACGTCTGGCCCTTGTGAAGGACCCGATCTCGCCGATTGCCCCACGGGCCTCCGGCCGATGACCTGGACGTCCGGCGCCCCGGGAGCCCTCGAGTGGCATCCCGGCCCCGGGGCGGAAGAGCTCGTCCGCCGAAGGGCGC
>DATHIG010000363.1:0-3668 GCA_035490035.1 Actinomycetes bacterium | reverse complement strand
CTAGGGCTTGGGCTTGGCGGTCGGGCCGCGCCAGGGGAACTCGATGGTGTGGTTCCAGCAGTTGGGGCCCGGGTTGTACTGGGACAGCGGTTCGCCGCACTGGGAGCAGACGCGGCCGAGCGGGAAGCTCTTCTGGCCGCTCCTGCCGGAGCCGGAGTGGGTGCGGGCGCCCTGCACCGCGCGTCCCTTGGAAGACATCTAGTTCCCCGATCCTCTGCCGGCCGGGGCTGGCCGGCCCGGCCGCCGTGGCGACGACCAACAAGTTTGCCATCCAGCCGCGGCCGGCGCAAAAGCCGGGTGCGGGAATCTCCAGGTCAGCGGTGGCGCCAAGGCTCGGGCGGGCGGCCTGGCGCCGGGTGTGGGACCATCGTCGCCATGAGCCAGCGCGCGCAGGAGACCGCCAGATCGCGGGGCGCCGTGGTGGAGTTCGACAAGGTCACCAAGCGGTACGCCGGTGGCAAGGGCGACCCGCCGGCCGTGCAGGAGCTGTCGATCACCATCCCGGGCGGCGAGATCTGCGTCCTGGTCGGGCCGAGCGGGTGCGGCAAGACCACCACCCTGAAGATGGTCAACCGGCTGGTCGAGCCGTCCAGCGGCCGGATCCTGCTCGACGGCCAGAACATCCTCGAGCGGGACCCGGTCGAGCTGCGCCGCGGCATCGGCTACGTCATCCAGCAGACCGGGCTGTTCCCCCACCGGACCATCGGGGACAACGTCGCCACCGTTCCCGGGCTGCTCGGCTGGGACAGGGCACGCATCCGCAAGCGGGTCGACGAGCTGATCGAACTGGTCGGGCTCGACCCGGCCAAGTACCGGGACCGGTATCCGGTGCAGCTGTCGGGCGGGGAGCGCCAGCGCATCGGGGTGGCCAGGGCGATCGCCGCCGACCCGCCGGTGCTGCTGATGGACGAGCCGTTCGGCGCGGTCGACCCGATCACCAGGGAACGGCTGCAGAACGAGTTCCTGCGCCTGCAGCGCCAGCTGTCCACCACCATCCTGTTCGTCACCCACGACATCGACGAGGCGATCAAGATGGGCGAGCGGGTCGCGGTCTTCAAGCCCGGCGGGAAGCTGGCCCAGTTCGACACCGCCGAGACCGTGCTGGAGGCGCCGGCCGACGAGTTCGTGGCCCGCTTCGTCGGCTCCGACCGGAGCCTCAAGCGACTGTCGCTGTCGCGCGTCAGGGACATCCCGCTCGAGCATCCGGTCACGGTCCGGGCAGGGACCGACGGCGCCGAGATCGAACGGCAGCTCGACCACGCCTCGACCCCCTACCTGCTGATGGTCGACGACCAGGAGCGGCCGGTGGGCTGGCTGTGGCGGCAGGACCTCGGCCGGGGGCCGGTCGGGCCCGAGCGGGCGAGCAGCCCTGAGCCGCTGCTGGACCCCGACTCGACCCTGCGCGACGCCCTCTCGGCGATGCTCGGGTCGGCGGTGCAGGAGGGGCTGGTGGTCGACGCCGACGGCAGGCTGCTCGGCAGCGTCTCGGTCGAGGCCGTCGGCAACGTCCTTCGCCGCGAGCCGGCGGCCAGCCCCCGGTAGGCCGCTGGCGCGACGGCCAATGTCGGCCGCCGGTCATATCCTGGACAGGAGAGCCTTGCTAGAGTCCTTCGATCCGACCAGGTGGGAGTCCATGGAAGGTCCGCCGCGCAGAAATCCGCCGAGGGTTCGGCGTCCCGTGCTGGAACCGAGCTGGTTCTTCTGATGCGCCCCGACAGCCGCGAGGGGTCGCGGCATACGGCCTGGCCAGGCGGTTGCCTGGCCTGCTTTGCGTCCGACCCCGCCTGCCCGAGGAGCGCCGCCCGTGGAGCAGGGTGATCCGTTCTTCGACTGGGGATGGGCCAGCCGCCACCTCGACGACGTCGCAACCAAGGTGCTCGCCCACCTGGTCCTGACCGGCCTGGCCGTCGGCATCGGCCTGCTGATCTCGCTGGTCCTGGCGGTGCTGATCGTCCGCTACCGCTGGCTGGACGCGCCGATCACCTGGACCACCGGGATCCTGTACACGATCCCCAGTCTGGCCCTGTTCGCTCTGCTGGTCCCCTTCTGGGGGTTCTCGCTCCGCACCGCCGAGGTCGGCCTGGTCAGCTACACGCTGCTGATCCTCATCCGCAACATCGTCGCCGGGCTGCGGGGGGTGCCGGCCGATGTCCGCGAGGCGGCCGTCGGGATGGGCTACTCCCCCGCGCAGGTCCTGCTCCGGGTCGACCTGCCGCTGGCGCTGCCGGTGATCGTCGCCGGCGTGCGGATCGCCACCGTGACCACCATCGGGTTGGTGACCGTGACCGCGATCATCGGCCGTGAGAACCTCGGCCAGTTCATCCTGGAAGGCATCAACCAGCTGTTCAGCACCAAGATCGTGCTGGGCGCCGCGCTCTCGATCGCGCTGGCGGTGGCCGCCGACCTGCTGCTGCTCGGGGTGCAGTGGCTGGCCGCCCCCTGGCTCCGCTCCCGGGGGCGGCCGGCGTGAGCGGGCTGCTCGGGGACACCGCCTCGTTCGTCGCCGACAACGCCGGCCTGCTCCTGCAGCGGATCCTCGAGCACGTCCAGCTCTCGGCCATCGCCCTGATCATCGCCATGCTGGTCGCGCTGCCGATCGCCCTGGTCCTGGGCCACACCGGCCGGGGCGGCTTCCTGGCCATCAACGCCGCCAACGTCGGCCGGGCCCTGCCGAGCCTGGCCCTGATCGCCATCGCCCTGCCGTTCCTGGGCCTCAACGACAGGTCCACCATCTTCGCGCTGGCGCTGCTCGGCATCCCCCCGATCCTGACCAACACCTACGTTGGCGTCCGGGAGGTCGACCGCGACATCATCGAGGCGGCCCGGGGTATGGGCATGAGCGGCGGCGGGATTCTCAGGAGCGTCGAGCTGCCGCTGGCCGCCCCGGTGATGATGTCCGGCATCCGCACCGCGGCCGTCCAGATCGTCGCCACCGCGACCCTGGCCGCTGTGATCGCCGGCGGCGGGCTCGGCCGCTTCATCGTCGACGGCTTCGCCACCCGCGACAACGCCAGCGTGGTCACCGGCGCGGTCGCGGTCGCCCTCCTGACCATCCTGACCGAGCTCGGGCTCGGCGCCGTCGAGCGGGCCGTGACCCCGCGCGGGTCGGGCCGGACCGACGAGTCAACGGCTCGGGGCGCTCCGAGAGCCGTTCCCGGCGTCGCGAAAGGTGGTGCGTAGTAGGCGAGCCGATTCCCCCTTCCCGGCAGCACATGACCAGAGGAGCAACCATGCAGCACCTGCGGCAGCGCCTACGAGCGCTGGCTGTGGCGGCCGTGCTGGCCGCGCTCGTCGCCGCCTGTGGCAGCACCGACAGCGACAGCGGCAACGGCGGCAGCGGCGGCTCGGCCGCCAAGAACGTCACCGTCAAGCTGGGTTCCAACGACTTCACCGAGCAGTTCATCCTGGGCGAGATCTACAGGCAGGGGCTGGAGAAGGCCGGCTACACCGTCCAGTACCAGAAGGGCCTCGGCTCCCGGGAGGTGGTCTTCCCGGCGCTGGAGTCCGGCCAGCTGGACATGTACGTCGAGTACGCCGGCTCCGCCCTGCAGATCCTGGCCAAGAAGGCGCCCGACAAGGATGCCGACGAGGTGCTGGCCGACCTGTCCACGTTCCTTGCCACCAAGGGCGTGAAGCCGCTCGAACAGGCGCCGATGGAGGACAAGAAC
>DATHIG010000362.1:0-5632 GCA_035490035.1 Actinomycetes bacterium | reverse complement strand
TAGGACGCCGGTCCGATCCGGTGTCGGCGGCCTCCGGCACCTTCGCCAGCAGCTCTGTCATGGGCGCCGGGGCGGCGGACCCGGTCCGGTCCTGGCCGAGGGGCTTGCCGGCACCCGGCTTGGCGCTGGCCGGGAGCAGCGCCCAGGCCAGCAGCAGGGGCATGACGATCAGGAACGCCATTCGCAGATTGCCCAGCCAGGCGGCGCCGGCACGGGCGTGCCGCGGGCGTGTCCTTGAGCCCCGCAGGAGCGGGTTGTTGGCCAAGCTGGCGAGCCTCTCGGGGGGAGCAGGCCAGAGCGTCACCAAAGCGGCATACAAGGACCACGAGCGGCTGAGCTCGCGCACCGCTTCCGTGCCGTTGGCCCAATTGGGGGATTGGGGGGGTGGCCGACGACGGGCGTACCCTTCCAAACCCACCCGTTGCCTGTCAAGCCGGAAGCGGCCGATCCAGGCCGGTAGCATGGGCATTCATGAGGCGGTCGTCGCGGCGGCCGGCCGGGCTGATGACCCCGGCCCGGCGTGGGCTCACCATCGGCCTGGTGCTCACCATCACCCTGGTCGCATTCGAGGCCCTTGCCGTCATCACCATCCTGCCCGCGATCAAGGACGACCTCCAGGGCATCAGCCTGTACGGCTGGGTGACCAGCGCCTTCCAGCTCGGTGTGCTGGTCGGCATCGTGGTCGCCGGCGGCCAGGCCGACCGGCGCGGCCCGGCCCCGCCGTTCGTGGCCGGCGTCCTGGTGTTCGCGGTCGGCCTGGCCGCCGGCGGCATGGCCACGAGCATGCTGGTGCTGGTGCTGGCCCGCGGGTTGCAGGGGCTCGGGGCCGGGGCGATCCCGGCGGTCGCCTACGCCAGCATCGGCCGCAGCTACCCGGAGGCGCTGCGGCCACGGGTGTTCGCGGTGCTGTCCACCGCCTGGGTGGTGCCCGGCCTGATCGGGCCGGCCGTCTCGGCCCTGGTCGCCGAGCGCTTCGGCTGGCGCTGGGTGTTCCTCGGCCTGCTGCCGCTGGTGCTGGCCTCCGGCGCGCTCGCCCTGCCGTCGCTGCGCCGGCTCGGTCCACCAAAGGAGCCGCTGGTCCAGCGCGGCCGCCTGGCCAAGGCCATCGGGGTGGCCGTGGGGACGGGGCTGCTCCTGGCCGGCCTGACCAGCCGCTCCCTGCTCGCGGGGGCGGTCATGGTCGCCGCCGGCCTTGCCGTGGTGGCGTACCCGTTGCGCGGCCTGCTCCCGCCGGGGACGCTGCGGGCCCGGCCGGGCCTGCCGGTGGCGGTGCTCTCCCGCGCCCTGCTCACCTTCGCGTTCTTCGGCGCCGACACCTACGTGCCCCTGGCCATCACCTCGGTGCGGGGCCAGAGCACGGCCGTGGCCAGCGTCGCGGTGACCGCCGCGACCCTGGCCTGGACGGCCGGCGCCTGGGTCCAGGAGCGCAAGGCGGCCGCCTGGCCGGGCCGCCGGCTGATCCGGACCGGGTTCCTGATCGTCGCCGCCGGCATCGGGTTGGAGGTGGCCGCCCTGTTCCCCGGCGTCCCGGTGGCGGTCGGCGTTGCCGGCTGGGCGGTCGGCGGCTTCGGCATCGGCCTGGCCTACTCGCCGGTCTCGCTGATCGTGCTCGGCGAGGCACCGAGCGGCCAGGAGGGAGCAGCCAGCGCCTCCCTGCAGCTCGCCGACACCCTCGGCGTCGCTCTCGGGGCCGGCCTCGGCGGGGTCCTGGTCGCGTTCGGGGCCGCCGCCGGTTGGCTGCCGAGAACTGGCATCGCCGGCGCCTTCGCCCTGACCGCCGCGGTGGCGCTGCTGGCGGCGGTCCTCGCCCGCCGCATCCCCAGCCGCACCATCCCGGCGCCGTCGGCGGCCGACGCCGGCTGAGGGAACGGTCGCCGCCGGCACCAACCGGCGGAGGGACCGGGGCGCCGCCGGCACCGAACGGGTGGCGGTGCGATCCTGGAGGGCGTCGCCCCGACCCTCGAGCCGATGAGGTGCATCGCCCATGGCTGACAGCTTTCTGATGGTGATGACCACCACCGACGCCCGCGAGCACGCCGAGCGGCTGGCCCGCGGCCTGGTCGAGCAGCACCTTGCCGCCTGCGTGCAGGTCCTCGGCCCGATCTCGAGCACCTACCGGTGGGAGGGCGCGGTCGAGACCGCCGAAGAGTGGCTCTGCCTGATCAAGACCACCGGTGCCCGCTTCGACGCGCTGGCCGCCCACGTCGAGGCCAACCACGGCTACGAGACACCCGAGCTGACCGCCGTCCCGGTCAGCCGTGGCAGCGCCGCCTACCTGGCCTGGGTCAGCTCGGCGACGGACAGCCGCTGAGCCGGCCCGCACGGGTGGCGGGCGGCGCCGGGGCGCCGGCCGTCGGTCCCGCGGTGGGCCGGCCGCTCGCGGGTCTGGCGCATGTACCCAGATCGCTGCGACCGCTTCTCCCCTGTGCCCCCGACGGCGGTTCCTGTAGCTTGCCTGCACGGCAAGCGCGGACCGAGGTGGAGGAGGCCGCATGGCTGGAGAGTGCGAGCTGGGCGTCACCGGCCTGGCCACCATGGGCGCGAACCTGGCCCGCAACGCGGCCAGGCACGGATTCGGGGTCGCCGTCCACAACCGGACCGAGAGCAAGACCCGTGAGCTGGTGGGCCGCCACGGCGACGAGGGCCGGCTGGTCGGGACGTTCTCGACCGAGGAGTTCGTCGCCGCCCTGGCCCGGCCCCGCCGGATCCTGGTGATGGTCAAGGCCGGGCCGGCCGTCGACGCCGTGCTGGAGGAGTTGGCCGGCCATCTGGACCAGGGGGATCTGCTGATCGACGGTGGCAACTCCTGGTTCGAGGACACGGTACGCCGCGAGCAGGCCATGGCCGCCCGGGGGCTGCGGTTCCTGGGTGTCGGGGTTTCGGGTGGTGAGGAGGGGGCGTTGCATGGTCCCAGCATCATGCCCGGGGGCACCACCGAGGCTTACGGTCTGGTCGAGCAGATCTTGACCACCATCGCCGCCCAGGTTGACGGGGTGCCCTGCTGCCGGCTGATCGGCCCTGGCGGGGCCGGCCACTACGTCAAGATGGTCCACAACGGCATCGAGTACGCCGACATGCAGCTCATCGCCGAGGCCTACGACCTGCTCGGGCAGGGCCTGGGGATGGGCGCGGCCGAGCTGGCCGAGGTGTTCGAGAATTGGAACGCCGGCGACCTCGACTCGTTCCTGATCGAGACCACCGCCAAGGTCCTGCGCCAGGCCGACGCCGCCAGCGGCCAGCCGCTGGTCGAGGTGATCCTGGACCAGGCCGAGCAGAAGGGCACCGGCCGCTGGACGGTCCAGTCGGCGCTGGAGCTGGGCGTTCCGATCACCGGGATCACCGAGGCGGTGTTCGCCCGGGTGCTGTCCTCCCAGCGGGAGCAGCGGGCGGCCGCGGCCAAGCTGCTGGCCGGCCCGTCGGGTCGCCTGGACCCGGCCCAGGCCGACGGGTTCGTCGACGAGGTCCGGGACGCCTTGTATGCCTCCAAGATGGTGGCCTACGCGCAAGGGTTCGAGCAGATCGCGGCCGCCGCCGACGCCAACGGCTGGGAGGTCGACCTGGGCGGGCTGGCCACCATCTGGCGGGGCGGTTGCATCATCCGGGCCCGGTTCCTGGACCGCATCCGCGAGGCCTGCCAGGCCGACCCGGGTCTGCGGAATCTGCTGTTCGCCGACTACTTCCGGGACTCGGTCGGTCAGGCCCAGGATGCCTGGCGTGGGGTGGTTGCCACCGCGGTCACCGTCGGCGTGCCCACCCCGGCGTTCGCCTCCTCGCTGGCCTACTACGACGGCCTGCGGCGCGAGCGTGGTCCGGCCAACCTGCTCCAGGGGCTGCGCGACTTCTTCGGCGCCCACACCTACCGGCGCACCGACAGGCCGGGCAGCTTCCACACCCGCTGGTCCCAGGACGGGCAGGAGGTCGAGGTCTGACCCGGCGCGCCATCCCGGCAACCGCGCTGCTGCTCGCCTTCCTGCTCACCGCCTGCGGCCGGGGCGACGGCCGGGAGGGGCCGGCATCCGCCGACGACGGCGGGTCCGCCACCTCCGGCGTCCCGGCGGCTCCTCCCCGGGAGCTCAACCCGCGCCCGCCGGCCGGAGCCGCGGCCCACCCGGAGCCCGCGGCCTGCGCCGCCCTACCGTCCTTGCGCACCCAGCTGGCCCAGCTCCTGCTGGTCGGCTTCCCCGGCACCACCACCGGTCCTGCCAGCCGGCGGCTGGTCGACCAGGGCGTCGGCGGACTGCTGTTGTTCCGCCGCAACGTCGCCTCGGCCGGCCAGATCCGGTCGCTGCTGCGCGACCTGCGGGGCCGGGCCGAGATCCCATTGGAGGTGGCCGTCGACCAGGAGCCCGGGCGGCGGGTGGCCCGCCTGGCCGGCATCGTCCGGGCCGTGCCGCCGGCCCGCCGGCTTGGCGCCATGCCTCCCGATCGCGTGTACCGCTACGGCCTGGCCACCGGCCGCGACCTGGCCGCCCTCGGCGTCACCGTCGACCTGGCCCCGGTCCTTGACATCACCGGGGCCAGCTGGAACGGGGTGATCGGCGACCGCTCCTTCGGGGCCGACCCGGCGACGGTCAGCCGGGCCGCGGTGGCCTACCTGCGCGGCCTGGCCGCCGGCGGGGTCGCTCCGGTCGGCAAGCATTTCCCCGGCCACGGCGCGACCACCGTCGACTCCCACCGCCGGCTACCGGTCGTCACCGGTACCCCGGCCCGCCTGGCCGCCCGCGACCTGGTCCCGTTCCAGACCGCGATCCGCTCCGGCCTGCACGCGGTCATGGTCGGCCACCTGGTGGTGCGCGCCGTCGATGGCCGCGTCCCGGCCACCCTGTCCCCGGCGGTGATCGGCGGCCTGCTCCGTGGGCGCCTCGGTTTCGACGGCCTGGTCGTCTCCGACGCCCTGGAGATGGGCGCCATCGCGGCCTCCTGGCCCCTCCCGGTCGCCGCCGAACGTGCCCTGACCGCCGGTGTCGACCAGCTCATCCTCTCCGACCACACCCGCGTCCCGGAGGTGGTGGGCCAGCTGGAGCGGGCCGTCGCCGCCGGCCGCCTCCCCAGGGCCCGGGCCCGCGAGGCGTTTCTCCGGGTGCAGCGCTTCAAGCGGGTCGACCGCTGGGCGGGATGCTAGCGAGCCGTCCGATCACGCCGACGCACATGTTGCCGTCGACGAGGAAGGACAGGCCGCCGAACATCTGCTTCTCGGCCAGCCCATCGGTGCCGGCCAGCCGCTCGCCGGTCCGCTACGCTCCTCACCGGACCGGGGTGCTGGGGCGGTGGGGAGGTGGGAGGGACGATGGCCGGTGGGGTGCCGGAGGAGGTCGAGGACCGTGCCCGAGGCGTCCTCGCCGGGCTGCCCGGCCGCGACGTCGACCTGTTCGTGGCCCGCCTGCGCCGCTGGTGGCACGACCTGGCCGAGGGCCTCCGCGGCCCCTATGGCGACCGGCACGACCTCGCCCGGTGGCTGGAGCGCATCACCGTCGTGCTGGCCGAGCGCTACCGGGAGCGCGCCGAGGAGCTGAAGCTGCTCGACCTGGAGCGCAGCCTCCGGCCGGACTGGTTCCAGGATCCGGCGATGGTCGGCTACGTCTGCTACGCCGACCGGTTCGCGGGCACCCTGGCCGGGGTCGGCGAGCGGCTC
>DATHIG010000361.1:0-5152 GCA_035490035.1 Actinomycetes bacterium | reverse complement strand
CCAGCTCCATGGCCTGCCGCTGGTCGCCGCCGGAGGCCAGCACCGGCTGCTCGAACCGCGCCTGGTAGGCCTCGCCCCAGGCCGTTGCGATCAGCCGCAGGCCCTCGACGTGGGCCCGGCCGAGCCGGGTCAGCCAGGCCAGGTCGAAGATCCCACTGGACAGGCCCAGCCGCAGCAGCGGCACCACCTCCAGCTCGTCCTCCCGCATCGGCTCGTCGGCGCCCATCCGGGCGAACCCCATCGACTCCAGCACCGCGCCGAGCGTGTCGAGCGGCACCCCGGTCTCCTGGCTCACCTGCCGGTAGGTCCGCGCCGAGCGCACCGCCCAGCGCCGGAACGGCGCGGCCTCCAGGAAGGCGAACGACAGCCGACCCGCCCGGACCGCCGAGGCGATCCCCTCCATCGGCAGCCCGGCCTGCTCGCACGCCACCGCCAGGCGGACCTTCTGCACATCGGTCTCCAGGAACGGGTCGACGCCGCCCCGGGCCACCAGGATGCCGAGGTCCACCATCCGCTCGACCTCGGCCGCGGTCGTGCCGGCGAGGTCGGCAAGCCCCGATGCCGACAGCCCATTCATGCCGCCGTCATCCTATGCATCTGCCGCCGAGTCCTCGCGAAGGGTGTAACGCGGCGATCAGATTCCTCGTTTCTGGCAGAAGAGGACGGCTGCGGCGATGGCGGCCCTGGGCCGCTCGGGGAGGGGACACGATGCGTGGGCGTTGGGTGGTGGCCGCTATGCGGCCAAGGCGTGCTTCCCTGGCGGTTGTACTCGTCGCGATGATCTCGATGGCGGGGATGACCACCGCCGCTTCCGGAGCCCCTGACGGGGCCGACCGGCTCGAGATGTACAGGGCCACCGTGGACGCCGCCAAGCTGCAGATCCTTCAGCGTGGCGGCTACGACGTGGCATCGGTGGAGGAGACGGCCGGGGGCGTGGAGGTGGCCCTGGTCCTCACGGGCGCGGAGCGCGAGCGGCTTCGCGGCCAGGGGGTTCGTCTGGAGGTGTGGCGTGACAAGCAGGGCCGCACGCAGAGCCAGCGCGCCGCGCTGCAGGCCGCCGAGGGGTTCACGGTGTGGCGGTCGTTCGACGAGCCGGGAGGCCTCCGGGACGAGATGTACCAGCTCGCCCGCCGCAACCCACAGCTCCTCAAGCTCGAGGTCCTGGGGAAGACGCACCAGGGGCGCGAATACATCGCCCTGAAGATGACCCAGGAGGCCCGCGAGGTTCCCGACGGGACCCGTCCGGCGGTGCTGTACGTGTCCACCTACCACGCTCGCGAGTGGATCACTCCAGAGGTCAACCGCCGCCTGCTCCACTGGTACATCGACCGGTGGCGGGCCAACGACAAGGTCGTCAAGGGGCTTCTCAAGGACGTCGAGCTGTGGTTCGTCCTGGTCCACAACCCCGACGGCTACGAGCACAGCTTCGACGTCGAGCGGCTGTGGCGCAAGAACCTCCGCGACAACGACGCCAACGGGAGCATCAACAACAACGACGGAGTCGACCCGAACCGCAACCACGCCGAGCACTGGAGGTACGACGACGAGGGATCCTCGTCGCTGTTCCCCAGCCAGACCTACCGCGGTACCGCCCCGGAGTCCGAGCCCGAGACCCAGGCCATGGTGCGCCTGTTCGACAAGGTGCCCTTCCGGCTCACCATCAGCTACCACTCGTTCGGCCCGCTGCTGCTGTACCCGCAGGGATGGCAGACGCTCACGCCTTCGGCCGACGACCCCATCTACGTGGCCCTCACCGGGAGGGATACCGACCCGGCGGTGCCCGGGTTCAACCCCGGGGTCTCGGCCGACCTGTACACGACCAACGGCGAGTTCACCGACTGGGCCCACGGCGTTCGAGGGACCCTGGGCTGGACCACCGAGCTCGAACAGGGTTGCCCCGGTTGCGGCTTCGTCTTCCCGGACGACGAGGCGCTGGTCCAGGCGCAGTTCGAGAAGAACCTGGGCTTCGCCGTGAACGTGGCCAAGTCTGCCGGGGACCCCGACGACCCGGTCTCCCACATCGGCCTGGACACGGCTGGCCTGTACCTGGACCTCTCCAAGATCGACCCGTGGAAGACGAACTGGCCGACCTCGGACCTGACCGTTGACGTCTCCTACGCCGGTGACTCCTCCCAGCCGGTCGAGGTGCTGGCCAAGCGGGCCGTGGGGGCGGTGACGCTGCGCTACTCGATCAACGGCGGCGCGGTCCAGACCGCACCGACCAGCGAGTCGCCCGACGGCGAGCGGTACGGGGGCAACAACGCCTACAACACCTACTACCACTATCTGCGGGGCGAGATCCCTGGGCTGGAGGTCGGCGACGCCGTCGAGTACTGGTTCACCGGTGCCAGCGAAGCCACCGAGCACGTCTCGTTCGACGTGGTCGAGGACAGCGACGACGCCGACGTCCTGATCCTGGCCGCCGAGGACCGCACCGGCGCCTCGGCCTCCCCCGCATACGCCAGCACGAGCCCCTCGACCCCTAACTACCTCTCGTTCTACGAGGACGCCCTCACCGCGAACGGGATCGACTACGACGTGTACGACGTCGACGCCATGGGGCGGACGGCGCCCGATCACCTCGGCGTCCTCGGCCACTACGACGTGGTCATCTGGTACCGGGGCAACGACATCCACGTGCGCGAGCCCGGCTGGCCAGGCGGGAACGTGTCACGGCTGGCGGTCGACGAGACCCTTGAGGTCCGCCAGTACCTGAACGACGGCGGCAAGCTGCTGTACACGGGCCAGTGGGCCGGGGGGACGGAGAACGGCGTCGGCGGCAACCAGCTCTACGACCCGGTGGCCAACCAGCAGTGCCAGGGCGGCACGCCACCGCCGGCGGTCACGGCGCGCTGCCTGAACTGGGGGGACAAGAACGACTTCCTCCAGTACTACCTGGGGGCGTACATCTACGTCTCCGACGGCGGCCTCGACGCCGACGGGAATCCATTCCCGATCGTCGGTATGGACCAGCCGTTCGCCGGCCCACCGGCGTCCGAGTGGACGCTGGGGGGCGCCACCGGCGCCGACAACCAGGTCCACAACGCCTCGTTCCTGGCCACCAGCGGCATCCTGGATCCGAAGACCTACCCGCAGTTCGACAGCTGGATCTCGGCGAAATGGGACCGGCCCGGCGGCCCGTTCGCCCCGCACACCGGCGACTTCTACGTCTACTCGCAGATCGCCGACATCACCTACAAGCGGCTGGCGCGCACGATCGACGTGCCGGCCGGCGGGGCCACGATGTCGTTCTGGACCTCCCACGACACCGAGGCCGACTGGGACCACGTGTTCGTCGAGGCCCACACGGTCGGGCAGGACAACTGGACCACCCTGCCCGACCTCAACGGGCACACCAGCCAGGCCACCGGGGAGAGCTGCAAGCAGGAGAACTCGAGCGGCTGGCGGACCCTGCACCCGCATCTGGACCACTATCAGACCCAGACGGGTGCCTCGACCTGTGCCCCCTCCGGGACCACCGGCGACTGGCACGCCGCGTCGGGGAACTCCGGCGGCTGGCAGCAGTGGCGGGTCGACCTGGGCGGCTTCGCGGGCCAGCAGGTCGAGGTCTCCATCTCCTACGCGAGCGACTGGGCGTCCCAGGGGTTGGGAGTCTTCGTCGACGACATCGAGGTCTCGACCGGCGAGGGAACCACCTCCTTCGAGACGGGGATGGACGGGTGGGCCACTCCGGGCGCCCCGCCGGGCAGCTCGCCCAACTCGAACGACTTCACTCGCATCACGGCCGCCGGGTTCCCCGAAGGACCCGTTGCCACCACCGAGGACACCCTCTACTTCGGGTTCGGCTTTGAAGGCATCACCGATGAGGCCGACCGGAACGAGGTGATGGGCCGGGCCATCGGCCACCTGCGCTCGCAGAGGTAAGCGGGAGAGGAATCGGCGGAATCGGCGGAACCGGCCCCCGGAGCCCCGGGGGCCGGTTCCTGGTGTATCTGCATCTTGGTGCGCGGCGCGATGACCCGCCGCGCCGTTGACCGATTGACGGCAAGTCGCCGGTAGGGCTCGTGTCGGCTACCGGCGGCGGGTGGCCGACAGCCCATCGATGCGACGCAGCTCCTCGTCGGCGAGCGAGAAGCCGAACACGTCGAAGTTCGCGGCGATCCGCTCGGGGGTGGCCGACTTGGGGATCACCACCACCTGGTGGTCGACGTGCCAGCGCAGCACGACCTGAGCGGGCGTTACCCCGTGGCGGGCGGCGATCTCGGCCAGCACCGGGTGGCGCAGGTCGGTGTTCTTGAAGGGGCTGTAGCCCTCCAGCACGACGCCCCGCCGGCGGTGCTCGGCCAGCAGGGCGGCGTCGTACAGCGTGGGCGCCCACGGGATCTGGTTGACCTGGGGCGCCTGGCCGGTGGCCGCGATCAGCTCGTCCAGTTGGGCCATGCTGTAGTTGCTGACCCCGACCGCGCGGGCCAGCCCCTGGTCGCGGACGGCCAGCAGCTCCTTCCAGGTGGGGATCAGGGCCCGGCCGCGTGGCGGCCAGTGGACCAGCCACAGGTCCACGTACTCCATGCCCAGCGCCCGGAGGCTGTTGTCGAGGGTGCGCCGCTCCCGGCCGGCGTTGCCCGGCGGCAGCTTGGTGGTGACGAACAGCTGCTCGCGCGGGACTCCGCTGTCGCGGACCGCCCGGCCGACCTCGCGCTCGTTGCGGTAGATGCTGGCGGTGTCGATGTGGCGGTAGCCGACCTCGAGCGCGTAGCGGACGGCCGTCTCACAGCGCGCCCCCGTCATCTGCCAGGTGCCGAGGCCGACCAGCGGCATGGGCCGACCCGGGTCGAGCGCGACGGTGGGCTGGTCGCGGTCAGTGACCATGCTGGCTCCTTTCCGCGCTGGCCATCGCGTCACGGCGAGCTCAAGCCCCGAGCCTGAGACGTCTCCAGCATGCCAGGGTCATCCACGCTACGCCCGGAATGCCCAGCTTCCCCTATTCTCCTACCCGTCCCGCAGGTGGCCCACCAGATTGATGCGTGCGTGCCTGCGACCCGCTCAAACCTTCACCAGGGAACACGACAGACCGGCTACCCGCCTTGCCGCCAAGGCGCACGAACCTTTGCCGGCAGAGAAGGGCCAAGCCGCGGGCTTGCTGCCCATTTGCCGCCCGTGGGCGTTCCCGGGTTCCGAAGCGGGCGGCGCG
>DATHIG010000360.1:0-2240 GCA_035490035.1 Actinomycetes bacterium | reverse complement strand
CGTCCGCTGCCTCGAGGTGGCGATCCTGGCCGAGGGCCGGCTCAGGCGCGAGGTGCTGGAGTCGGTGGTCGCCGACCGTGACCGGCTGGCCGACCAGTTCCGCGCCGAGCCGCGTTCCATCGGCGTCGGCCTGTTCCAGGTCGAAGCCGTGCTGAGCAAGGCCGGCACCGACGAGGCGGCCAGGTTCAAGGACATGCTCGTGCTGGACATCGGCGAAGCCGTCGCCAGGGCCAGGGGGCGGTACGGGACCGAGATGAGCGACGAGGACGCCAACAGCGTCGCCCTGGCCGCCCAGCTGCTCCTGTTCGACGACTATCCCACCGACGACTGACCGAAGTCGCCCAGCGGGTCACGCCAGACGGAGTGGATGTGGTTGACGCCGTTCTGGACGTTGTCGTACTCGATGTGCAGCCGCGGCCCCTGCACCCGGTAGTAGTGGGGCTGGCCCGCCTCCCGACCGCCGGCCCAGGCGAAGTGGACCGCCTCCAGGCCCTCGCCCGCGAACCGCTCGGCCTCCACCGCGGCCACCGGGTCGGGAAGCCGCCCCAGGTACTGGTGGAGCAGCGCCGCCAGCAGCTCGCGCTGCTGGGGCAGCATCCGGGCTCCGGCCAGCCCCTGGGGCGGCCCGAGCTCGACCACCGGCCGGTTGGTCTGGAGGATGTCGTCGGGCGCCTCCTGCGAGAGCACGGCGGTGGCCTGCTGGTCGGGCGCGAGCGAGTCGAGCAGCTGGCGGCCCAGGTCCTCCACGGCGGCCAGGGGTCGCAGCAGACCCGGGCCGACCAGGCGCGTGCTGGCCGGGTTGGCCCCCAGGAACAGCGGGCTGGCCGAGACGGCGCCACCCTGGAGGACCGTGTAGTTGAGGGCCAGGTGGTGGCCGCCGACCCGCCAGCCCCACGGCGCGGCCGCGGGGTCGCCGAACACGCTCACGAAGTAGAGCTGCGGATCGCGCCCGCGGTTGGGCGCGGCCCGCCCCGCGTACTGCCGCCGCCAGCCCTCCTTGGCGTCCAGCACGTTCTCCAGGCCCATGATGGTCGAGGCGACGGCGTAGCCGCCCTCGCTCAGCCCGCTGGCCAGCAGCCGGTGGGCGAGACGCTGCTGGACCGGGTCCATCTCGGCCAGCGGCAGGCCGCCCCGCTCGTTCGGGGTGTAGTACCAGCGGGTCCGCTCCCCGGTCGCCGGGAACGGGTAGCTGGCCTTGGCCCGCTGCCCCGGGCCCAGTGACGCGAGCCAGCCGGCCGCCGCCTCGGCCATGCGGTCGAGCACCGGCCGCAGGGCGAGCCCGGTCCGGGCCTTGGCGGTCATCCGGCCGGTCCCGTGGTCGAGCGTGGAGCGCTGGACCTGGGGGCCAACCCGGCCGGCACGCGCCTGGTCGGCCCGGGTCTGCTGCGACCCCTGGTCAAGCGTAGAGCGCTGGCCGGTCCACCAGCGCAACGGCGGTCCGGCGCCCGCTGGTCTGGGCCTCGACCGCGGCCTCGGCCACGGCCGTGGTGGCGTAGCCGTCCCAGGAGCTTGGGCCGGTGACCGTGCCCTCGAGGACGCCGTTGACCCACTCCCGCAGCTCGTCCTCGTAGGCCCTGGCGAACCGCTCGCGCCAGTCGTCCGGGATCCGGCCCTGGTGCCGTCCCTCCGCCCTGATGCGCACGCCGGCCAGCTCGCCGAGCGAGACCGTCCCCGTCTCCCCGACCAGCTCGTAGCGGATGTCGTAGCCGAACTGGCAGCTCACGAAGCTCTCGACGTCGATCAGCACGCCCTCCGCGGTCTCCATCAGCACCAGCTGCGGGTCCTGGAGGCCTTCCGGCGCCTTGGAGCTGGGCCGCGGCTTGAAGACGCTGGCCGCCACCACCTCCTGCCCGAGCAGCCAGCGGGTGGCGTCGATGTCGTGGACCACCGAGTCGGTGATCATCATGTCGGTGGTGAAGCCAGGGGGGACGCTTGGGTTGCGGTGCCGGCAGTGCAACAGCAGCGGCCGGCCGACCTGGCCGGCGTCCACGGCGTCCTTCATGGCCCGGAAGTCGGCGTCATACCGGCGCATGAACCCGACCTGGACCAGCCGCCGCGGCTTGGCCGCCTCCGCCTCCAGCACCCGCAGGCAGGCGTCGATGGTCGGGGCCAGCGGCTTCTCGCACAGCACCGGCTTGTCCGCGGCCAGGCAGGCCAGGGTGAACTCCTCGTGGGTGAACCCGGGGGAGGCGATCAGCACGGCCTGTACCTGGTCGTCGGCGATCAGCTCGTGGCCGTCG
>DATHIG010000359.1:0-7109 GCA_035490035.1 Actinomycetes bacterium | reverse complement strand
CGACACCGAGAAGGGCCCGGACTCCGGGCCCTTCTCCGAGTCCCCGACTTGACCCCGACTGGATTCCCGAATCTGCTAGTTGGCGATGCCGATGGTTTGGTTGATGGTCTGGGGTTGGTCCAGGACGCGCAGCATGAGTTGGACGACGTCGGCGCGGGCGACCGACCAGCCGCCGCGCCGCGCTGCTTGACAGCAACGGGCTGCAAGACCTAGAACGCGATGAGAGGCGGGTCAAGCGCGGGGAGAAGCCAATGGGCTCGTACGAGGACGCCGTCCGTATCCTTGAGGTCGAGCTTCGCGGGGTGGAGCAGGCCTTCCGCGATCTGACCCCGGAGCAGTGGCGGACGCCGACAAAGCTGCAGCCGCTCGACGACGCCCAACCCCACTGGACGCTGTTCGAGCTGGCCGGGCACTTCGACATCTCCATCGGCCTCACGGTGATGCTCATGGCCGAGCCCCAGCAGGGCCAGGTCGGCCGCGACCGCACGAGCTTCTTCATCTTCTCGCGTGCCGAGGTCGCACCGGTCGTCTACGACTATGCCTTCAAGATGGTTGAGGGCAAGACCCCGGAGCAGATGCCCGATGTCCTCCACGAGACCTTCACCAAGACGACCGAGGGAGCTCGGGCCATGGCACCGGACACGGTCGGCCCGGGCTACTACGCGCTCATGCGGCTGGACGAGTTCGTCCCCAGCCGTGTGGTGGAAGCGGTGGTCCACGGACTCGACATCACCGACGCTATCGGCCGCGAGCCCGTCGCGACCCGTGAAGGGACCGCCCTGACCGCGGCGATCCTGGACGACCTGCTCGCCCGCAAGACGGTCGCCGGCCGGCCAGGGGACCTGGCGGACGACCTGGCCTGGGTACGGGCTGCGTCAGGAAGGTCCGAGCACGCCGACCCCCGCCTGCCGCTCATCGGCTGACCTTGAGGGTCTGGGCCGAGCAATGCCTTGACGGGAGAGGTCTGATGGCCAACGGCCAGAGCGAAGGCGCGCGGCTGGTGCGGATCGATGACCTGCGGCGCTGCCTTGCCACTGCCTTCGAGCGCCTGCAGCTCGCGCGCGAGGACGCCGACGGATTGGCCGGGCTCCTGATGGACTCTGAGCTTCGCGGCCACCCCGACCATGGGGTCGAGGCGCTCGGGCTGCTGGCCGCGTTCTACCGCGATGGCAAGCTGAACCCTCGCCCGCGCGTGCGGGTGCTGCACGAGACGGACGGCGCGATCCTCCTCGACGGCGACCGCGGCTGTGGGCCCGGAGCGCCGACGCGCGCGATGCGGTGGTGTATCGAGCGCGCCCGCGAGCGCAAGGGCATGGCGGTCGCCGCGGTCCGGGACTGGCAGCTTCTGGTCGCCGCGCCCTACGCCAGACTGGCAGCCGAGGCCGGCCTGATCGGCTTCGCCTGCACCAACTTCGCGCCGCTGGTCGCCCCGCCTGGCGGTCGGACGGCGGTCTTCGGGACCAACCCCTTCGCCTACGGCCTCCCCGCCCAGCACCATCAGCCTGTGGTCCTGGACGTCGCCACCACCGTGACCTCGATGCAGAAGGTGCGAGTCGCCGCCCAGGAGGGCAACCCGATGCCGGAAGGAGTCATCTTCGACCACGCCGGGCGTCCGATCACCGACCCGGGAGCGTTTCTCATGGGTGGGTTGATGGCCCCGCTCGGCACCCCGCATGCGCCACACAAGGGCTTCGGCCTGGCGTTGTTCATTGATGCGTTGAGCGGTGTGCTGAGCGGCGCCGGGTTCGCGCAAGGAGTGGTCAGCGGCGCGCCAGGGAACTTCCTCTGGGCCCTCGACGTGGAGGCGTTTCTGCCGCGGCAGGAGTTTCAGGCGCGAATGGACGCGCAGATCGACCAGATCAAGCAAGGCGAGCGGCTTCCGGGCGTCGATGAGCTGCTGGTCCCCGGCGAGCGCGGCCAGCGACGCCACCTGGACCTCACCGCCCGCGGCGTCGTGCCGCTGGCGCCATCGAGCTGGCAGACACTGGCGATGAGCTGCGAGTCGCTGGCCGTGCAACTGCCCGCAGTCCTCGACAACTGATCTGACGCCGAGGCATTGGCCTCCTCGGCCATCGCGATGCCGTCAGCTTCGAGCGGTCATAAGATGCGGCGGTGGATGCCCAGGTGCGCCGTGCGGATCCGCGACGTCTACGGCACCAGGAAGTACGACCGGCTGCGAGCGCTCAAACGTCAATACGACCCGGACAACTTCTTCCGCATGAACCAGAACATCCCGCCCGCCTAGGGAGATGTCAGCGATGCTTGCATGAAATCGTGAAGGACGAGGACGCCCGGCGGGCGGGTGGCGCATCTGATGCTGTGGCTGGCGAGGATGCAGCCGCCGACTCGGTGACGACGGTCGGGCGCGCCCAGGCGCTGTTGCGGGCGCTGGCCGGTCAGCAGGCAACCCTGCGGGACGACCAGCTGGCCGCCATTCAGGCGCTGGTCATCGACCGGCGACGCGCCGTGGTGGTCAAGCGCACGGGATGGGGCAAGTCGGCGGTCTACTTCCTGGCGACCCGGCTGCTCCGCGACGCCGGAGCCGGGCCGACCCTGCTGGTCTCGCCGCTGCTGTCGCTGATGCGGGACCAGATCGCCAAGGCCGAGGCCATCGGCATCCGTGCCGCCACCATCAACTCCACCAACCTGGACCAGTGGCGGGGGATCGAGGCGGAGCTGGCCGCCGGCCAGGTCGACCTGCTGCTGATCTCGCCGGAGCGGCTCAACAACCCGCAGTTCCGCGCCGAGGTCCTGCCCGACCTGTCGGGCAAGGTGGGCCTGCTGGTGATCGACGAGGCCCACTGCATCTCCGACTGGGGTCACGACTTCCGCCCCGACTACCGGCGGCTGGTCCGTGTCCTGGACGACCTTGACCCGCAGATCCCGGTGCTGGCCTGCACCGCGACCGCCAACGAGCGGGTCATGGCCGATGTCGCCGAGCAGCTGGGAGCGACGCCGTTGCTGTTCCGGGGGTCGCTTGACCGCGAGAGCCTGCGGCTGTCGGTGCTTGGGATCCCCAGCCAGGCCGACCGGATGGCCTGGCTGGCCGAGCGCCTCCCGCAGCTGCCCGGGTCGGGCATCGTGTACTGCCTGACCGTCGGCGACGCCGACCGGGTCGCGGCCTGGCTGCGGACCAACGGGGTCGACGCGCGGGCCTACAGCGGCCGCACCGACCCGGCCGAGCGGCTGGAGATCGAGGATGCCCTTCGCGCCGACCAGGTCAAGGTCGTGGTGGCCACCTCGGCCCTGGGCATGGGCTTCGACAAGCGCGACCTGGCGTTCGTCGTCCATTTCCAGTCGCCGGACTCGCCGGTCACCTACTACCAGCAGATCGGCCGGGCCGGCCGCGCCCTGGACCGGGCCGAGGTGGTGCTGCTGTGCGGCGCCGAGGACCGCTCCATCTGGGAGTGGTTCGCCTCCACCGCCTTCCCACCCCGCGACCAGGTCGCCGCCGTCCTGGGTGCGCTGGAGGCCGGCGGGCCGATGTCGACCGGGCTGCTGGAGGAGATCGCCAACCTGAGCCGCACGCGGCTGGAGCTGATGCTCAAGGTCCTGGACGTCGAAGGGGCCGTCCGCCGGGTCAGGGGAGGCTGGGAACGCACCGATGCGCCGTGGACCTATGACGCCGACCGCCACCAGCGGGTCGCGGCCGCCCGCAAGGCCGAGCAGGCCGCCATGCTGGCCTACGCCACCACCGACCAGTGCCTGATGGCCTACCTGCGGGCCCAGCTCGACGACCCCGACCCCACCCGGTGTGGCCGCTGCGCCAACTGCACCGGCCAGCGCCCGTCCCCGCGGGTGTCGCCGGCGCTGGCCGCTGAGGCTGGCCGGTTCCTGGCCGGCCAGGACCTGCTCCTGAGCCCGCGCCTGCAATGGCCGCAGGGGATCCCTGGCTTGCGCGGCCGGATCCCGGAGGAGCTGCGGGTCCAGCCTGGCCGGGCCCTGGCCACCCTCGGCGGTCCCGGCTGGGGGCCGGTCGTGCGCGAGCTGCTCGCCACCGACGGCCCGGTCCCCGACGAGCTCCTCGACGCGGTGGTGCGGGTGCTGGGCCGCTGGGACTGGCCGGAGCGACCGACCTGGGTCACGTTCGTGCCGTCCCGCCGCCATCCCAAGCTCGTCCAGCACCTGGCCGAGCGCATCGCCGAGACCGGCCGCCTGCCGCTCCACCACCTCCTGGAGCGGACCCGGGAGGGCCCGCCGCAGCTGGAGATGGCCAACAGCGCCCACCAGTGCCGCAACGTCCACGGCGCCTTCACCCTCACCGGGCCCGTTCCACAGGGTGGAGCACTGCTGGTCGACGACAGCGCCGACTCCAGATGGACCCTGACGATCGTCGGCGCCCTGCTCCGCCACGCCGGCGTCGGCGTCGGCCCGGTCTACCCGCTGGTGCTTCTCCGCCGCGGCCCAGACTGATCGCTCTGGCCGGCCTCGGTCGGCGGCCCAACTCCAACCTGCAGGTCGGGGGTGCCAAGCACGCTCAGGGCAGATGAGACAGGACCCGTCGCGGGAGCCCGGCGGCGTCACGGCCGGGCCTGGTTGGTGGCCGCCTGCGTTGGCCGGCCGCCGCGGACCGCTCGTGTCCAGGTCTGGGCGGCCATCTGCACCGCGTCCCAGGGGCTGCCGAATGGCGGGGTGTAGCTGAGGTCCAGGTCCGACAGGCCCTGGACGGTCATGTCGTGGAACAGGGCGGTGGCCGGGATGTCGATGCGCTTGGCCACCTGGGCGTGGTGGTGGCCGACCAGCTGGGCGCCGAGCAGCCGCCCGGTGGTCCGGTCCCCGGTGATCCGCAGGTGGAGCTGTCGGGCCCCCGGGTAGTAGGCCTTGTGGTCGAACTCGACCGAGCCGACGGTGACCGGGTCGTAGCCGGCCGCGGCTGCTTCGGCGTCGCGTAGCCCGGTGCGGGCCACGGCCAGCTCGAAGACCTTCACGACCTGGGTGCCGAGCGACCCGGCGAAGATGGCCTCGCCCCCGACGGCGTTCTCCCCCGCGACCCGGCCCTGCTTGTGGGCGGTGGTGCCGAGCGGGAGGTAGGCCGGCTCGGCCAGCAGCCGGTGGTGGGTATGCACACAGTCCCCAGCCGCCCACACGCCGGGCACGTTGGTACGCATCTGCCGGTCCACCGCGATCGCACCGCGGGCGCCCAGCTCGGCGCCGGCCGCCGCAGCCAGCGCGCTGTCGGGTCGCACCCCGACCACCACCAACACCAGGTCGGCAGGCTCATCGAACCACGGGTCGCCCACCACCCGCAGCCCACCGTTGTCGGGATGGATGGCGCGGACGGTGACCCCGGTGGCCAGCCGCACGCCATGGCCGGCCAGCTCCCGGCCGATCACCTCGCCAAGCTCGGGGTCAACGGTAGGCATGGCGGCTGGGGCCTGCTCCACCACGGTGACCTCGAGCTCACGGCTGGTGAACGCCTCGGCCATCTCCAGGCCGATGTAGCCGGCGCCCACGATCACCGCCCGGCGGGGCTGGCCGGCCTTGATGGCCTGCTGCACGGCGAACACGTCGGCCATGCTGTGCAGCAGGTGCACACCGGGCAGGTCGAGGCCGGGGATCGGCGGCCGAGCGGGGACCGCACCGGTGCCAACCACCAGCCGGTCATACCCCAGGGCCTGCTTGTGGCCGCGCGGGCCGGTGACCGCGATCTGCCGGACGGCCGGGTCGATCCTGTGGGCCGTGTGGTCCAGGAGCAGGCGCATCCCGGTCGCTTCCAGATCCTCGAGGCTGCGGTGGGCGAGCTGGTGCCAGTCCGGCACGTCCCCTGACACGTGGTACGGCAGCCCGCAGATCGAGAAGTTGGGGAACCGGTCAGCCACCAGGACGGTGACCTCGACCGTCGGGTCGAGCTCGCGGGCCCGTAGCCCGGCGCTGATGCCGGCGTCGCTGCCGCCGACCACCATCAGCTGCATGCTTGCGCTTCGGCAGGTCGAGCTCTGGTCAGGCGCTGGCCGGGACGAGCTCGGCCAGCAGCTGCTGCACGCGGGCGTCGATGTCGTTGCGGATGCGGCGCACCACCTCAACGGGCTGCCCGGCCGGGTCGTCCAGCTCCCAGTCCTCGTACCGCTTGCCCGGGTAGATCGGGCAGGCATCCCCGCAGCCCATGGTGATGACCGCATCGGCGGCTCTGACGAACTCGTCGGTGAGCGGCTTGGGGAACTCCTGGGACAGGTCGATCCCCCACTCATCGAGGGCCGCCATCACCGCCGGGTTGATCTTGTCGGTCGGATCGGAGCCGGCCGAGCGGACATGGACCCGGCCCTTGGCGTGATGGTCCAGCAGGGCGGCCGCCATCTGGCTGCGTCCGGCGTTGTGGACACAGACGAACAGCACCTCGGGAACCTCTTTGGCGATGGTTCCTTCGGCCTGGGCCAGGGCACGCAGCCGCTGACGGCTGAACCGGTGCACGAACAGGGGGATGAAGTCGACCACCCGCGCGCCCGACAGCCGGTCGATCGACTCGTCCACGAACCGCTCGATGGTCTCCATCGAGAAGATGCCGCGGAACTCCTCGGCCAGCGACTCGATCGAGCGGGTGAAGGTCTGGCGAGTCAATGGGTCCATGGGGGTGTCGCGGAACGGCATGGGGCTGCCTCCTTGGGGCACGGCGGGACGGGTGCTGGCGGTGGGCGGGCCCTGGGCGTCGACGGCACGGCGGCAGGCCATCCCGTCCGGCGCCGAGCGGGCCAGGCCGTCCAGGTGGTTGGACAGCAGCTGCAGGGCGTCGGGGTGGAGCCGGTAGTAGGTCCAGTAGCGGTAGCGGTCGGTGGTGACCAGGCCGGCCGTCCGCAGCAGCTTGAGGTGGTGGCTGACCAGCGGCTGGCCCACGCCGAGGTCCTCGGTCAGGTGGGCCACACACAGCTGCTCGCCGGCCAGCAGCTCGACGATCCGCCAGCGCAGCGGATCGGCCAGCGCCCGAGCGACCTCGAGCGCCGGGGCGGGAGCGCGAGCGCTGGGCAGCACGATCGTGGTCATCTAGATCAAGACTGACTGATCTAGCTTCTGGCTGCAAGGGGGCTTCGTTGTCCACCGAGCTGACTGCTCCCGACCAGGCGGCCGCGGTGCCGACGACCGCCGTCGGCCGGTGGGGGAGCCTCGTCCGGGGGGCG
>DATHIG010000358.1:0-3370 GCA_035490035.1 Actinomycetes bacterium | reverse complement strand
GGGAGCTGGCCGAGCGCTACGCCCGTGCCGTCGAGGTACGGGGTGCCCTGGAGCGCCTGCCCAGAGAGCAGCGCGAGGTCCTCACCCTCGCCTATTTCGGCCAGCTCTCCCAGAGCGAGATCGCCGGCAGGCTCGGGCTGCCGCTGGGGACGGTCAAGGCGCGGACGTTCCGCGGTCTGCGCCGCCTGGCCGACCTGCTCGGCACGGTGGGCTGCTGCGGGTCCTGATCGGCCTCCGCAGCGCCTGCCGGCCGGATCCTCCCTCGCGGGGTTGCCCGGCCGGCGCCGCCTGTCACGCTGGCTGCTCGGCGCGGCCGCCGTCCTGGTCGCCCTGCTGCTCGGGATCGGCGGGTTCACCCTCGGCCGGGACCTATGGTCCTGGATCAGAGACGGTCGAGCTTGGCGGCCAGGATGAAGTCGTTGTCGGTGAGGCCGCCGGCGGCGTGGGTGGTGAGGGTGACCGCGACCCGGCCCCAGCCGAGCTCGATATCGGGATGGTGGCCCTCGGACTCGGCCAGCAGGGCAAGCCGGGCGACGAAGCCGAACGCGTCCCGGAAGTTGCGGAACTCCAGCTCACGGCGGAGGCGCAGGGTGCCATCCCTGGCCCAGGACGGGTCGAGCTGCGCCTCCAGCTCGACCGCCCGATCCTCGGTGATCGGCGGAGTCCCCGGCCCGCAGGCCTGGCAGGTACGCCTGGCCAGCTCCTCGCTCATGGGCGCATCCTCTCCCCGGCCGCGGACACCGCACAAGGTGAGGGAATTAGGTGGCGGGGTGTCGGGGCCGGCTGGGACACTGGGCGGCATGAGCGACGTCCTCCGAGCCCGCGGCCTGGTCAAGACGTACCGCCGCGGCCGGGCCGTCGACGGCGTCGACCTGACCGTGCGCCCGGGCGAGCGGGTCGCCCTCCTCGGGCCCAACGGGGCCGGCAAGACCACCACCCTGCTGATGTGCCTTGGGGTGGTGGAGCCGGACGGCGGCACCGTCGAGGTCGTCGGCCACCGGCTGCCCAAGGGCCGCAGCGCGGCCATGGCCCGCGTCGGCTTCGCGGCCGGCTACCTGCCGCTGCCCGAGCGCCTCCGGGTCCGGGAGTACCTGCGCATGTACGGTCAGCTCTATGGGCTGGCCGACCCCGACGAGCAGGCGGCGCGGGGTCTCGCCCGCTTCGGCGTCCCCCACCTGTCCAGGGCCATGGGCACCGAGCTCTCCTCCGGGCAGAAGACCCTTGTCGGCATCGTCAAGTCGACCATGCACGAGCCCGAGCTGCTGGTGCTGGACGAGCCGACGGCCAGCCTCGACCCCGACGTGGCCATGCGGGTCCGCACCGGCCTGTCCGCGCTGTGCGAGGAGCGCGGCACGGCCCTGCTGGTCACCAGCCACAACATGCTCGAGGTGGAGCGCATCGCCGAGCGGGTGATCTTCCTGTCGGACGGCCGCGTGGTCGCCGACGGCCCGCCGGCCGAGGTCGCCGCCCGCTTCGGGCGCGACGGCCTGGAGGAGGTCTTCCTGCACCTGGCCGACGAGCGCCAGGCCAGCGAGCACGTCGAGGGGATGCGGCCATGACGGCGGCCGGCTACGGGGAGCCTCGAGGGGCCGCCCCGATGGATCCGGCGCTGCGGGTCTCGCCGGCGCGGGCGCCATGGCTGCGGATGTGGGCGATCGCCCGGCGGCACGCCTACGTGCTGTACCGCAGCCCGCACCGGCTGTTCGACGTGACCGTCTGGCCGATCGTCGACACGGTGCTGTTCGGCTCCCTCGGCGTGTTCTTCGCCCGCCAGGGTGGCCCGAACACGGCGGCCCAGGCCGGAGTGGCCTACCTGCTCTCCGGCATCGTGCTCTGGCACGTCGTCTACCAGGCGCAGATCGCCGTGTCGACCGGCTTCATGGAGGAGACCTGGTCGCGCAACCTGCTCAGCCTCATGGTGACGCCGCTCAAGGAGCTGGAGCTGGTCGCCGGCATCGCCATCTTCGGGCTGGCCAAGCTCGTGATGGGCGTCGGCGTCGTCGCCCTGGCGGCGTACGCCCTGTACGCCTTCGACATCACCGGTCTTGGCATCGGCCTGCTCCCGGTGATCGCCATCCTGCTCGTCGGCGGCTGGGCGATCGCCCTGTTCGTGGTCGGCCTCATGCTCCGCTTCGGCAACGGGGCCGAGGCGCTGGCCTGGGGCATCATGTTCGTGGTGATGCCCCTTGGCGGGGTCTTCTACCCGGTGGAGGCGCTCCCGGCCGTTGTCCAGCCCGTGTCGCGGCTGCTGCCGACCACCCATGCCTTCGCGGCCGGTCGCCAGCTGATCGGCGGCGGCCCGATCCCGTGGGGCGAGCTCGGCCTCGCCGCCGCCGGCACCCTGGTCGCGGTCGCCGCCGCCCTCGCCTTCCTGGCCTGGATGCTGCGCCTGTTCCGCCGCCGCGGCTACGTGACCCGCTACAGCTGAGCCGCTCCGTCGTCCGGGCCGGGTCAGCCGCTGGAGCGGCGGCCGAACAGGCGGCGGAAGAAGCCGGCGATCGCCTGGAAGAGCGCCTGGAGCCGGCCCTTGATCACGGTCCCGGCGAGGCTGCCGGCATCAAGGGCCTCGGCGGCCCGAGGCGGCGACGCGGCCGGACGGGGGGCCGGGGTGGCCGGCTGGGACACAGCCGGGCCCGGCTCGGGCGGGGCCGCGGTCGCTGGCGCGGCGCCTGAACCCATGGCCGGCTCGGCCGCGGTCGTTCCCGTCGGGGCCGGGGTGCCGGGCGCGGTGCCGGTCGAGGGTGCGGCGGCGGCCTGGGCCTCCACCTGTTCGGCCTCCAGGGTGGCGCGGAGGCAGTCGGCGAACTGGCCGAACAGCCGGGAGGCGACGTCGTTGATGGCCCCGCCGCGGCCGAAGGACGCGACCTTGCCGGTGAGCTGGACGTCGCTGGTGACCATCAGGCGGGTGTGGTGGTCGCCGGCCGGTTCCATCCTGGTCTCGACGCTCGCCCTTGCCGTGCCGGCCCCCTTGGTGTCCTTGCCGGTGGCGGCCAGGCGGGCGCTGTGGTTGGCCTCGTCGATCTCCTCGACCACGACCTTGCCCTTGTAGGACATGCGCAACGGGCCGAGCTTGACCGCGACCGTGCCCTCGTAGGTCTTGTCGTCGACCACACCGGTCAGGGCGGCGCCCGGCATGCAGGGCGCGACCCGAGGGATGTCGTTGACCAGCGCCCAGACCCGCTCCAGGGGGGCGTCGACCTCGACCGTGTGCTCGATCCTCATGGCTGCCTCCCAACGGCGTTCGCTTCATGCATGGGCTGCGGCGAGCTGGCGGGATCAGGGCGGGTGTGGGGCATGGCGCGGGCACCGCTGCTGTAGCTGGTCAGCATGCGACCGACCCGCTCCAGGTCGGCCTCGACGTCGATGTCGG
>DATHIG010000357.1:0-2261 GCA_035490035.1 Actinomycetes bacterium | reverse complement strand
CACCGGGGGTCACAGCCCGGGACCGACCCGAGGTCACAGCCCGGGACCGACCCGAGGTCACAGCCCGAGACCGACCCGAGGTCACAACCCGGGACCGGCCGGAGAACACAGCCCGGGACCAGCCGGGGGGGCTGGCGCGCGGGTCGACCGGCGGGTGCTGGTCAGGCGACGGGGCCACCGACCTCGCCTGGGTCGAGCTCGACCGGGCGGCCGTCGACCAGGCGCACCACCCGGTCGCAGAGCTCGACCACCTCGGGGTCGTGGGTCGCCACCACCACGGCGGCGCCCCGGTCGGCGGCGTCGCGGAGCAGGCCGACGGCCCGGTCGCGGTTCTCCTCGTCCAGCTCGGCGGTCGGCTCGTCGACCAGCAGCACGGCCGGCTCGACGGCCAGGGCGCGGGCCAGGGCGACCCGCTGCCGCTCGCCCCCCGAGAGCTGGTCGGTGCGCTGGTCGGCCCGGTCGCCCAGCCCGAGCAGGCCGAGCCAGCGCCCGGCGGCGGCGGCCGCGGCCGCCGGGTCGCGCCTGGCCACCCGGAACGGCAGCTCGACGTTCTCCCTGGCCGTCAGCAGGGACAGCAGACCGTAGCCCTGGAACACGAGCGCGACCCGGTCCCGGCGGAGCGCCAGTCGCCCGGCGCTGCCGAGCCGGGCCAGGTCGTCGCCGTCCAGGCGGACCACCCCGGTGTCGGGCGGCTCCAGCCCGGCCAGCAGCAGCAGCGTGGTCGACTTGCCCGACCCGGACGGCCCGACCAGCCCGAGCACCTGGCCGCCGTGCACCTCGAACGAGACGCCGTCGACCACGTTGCGGCCGCCCCGCCTGGCCACCAGCGACTCCGCCGCCAGGCTGGTCATGGCCGGGCATCCCCAGGGGGATCCTCGGTGGGCCGGAGAACGACCCGGTCCTGGTCGACCTCGACCACCACCCGGGCCCCTGGGGGGAGCACGCCAAGGGCGTGGGCCGGCAGGTGCAGGGAGCCGGTGGGCCCGACCACCGCGTACTCGGCGCCGCCGCGGCCCTCGGCGCTCACCCGGCCGTCGCGGATGGTCACGGTGCGGTCCATGGCCGCGGCCACCTCGGCGTCATGGGTGACGACGACAACGGTGGTGCCGAGGTCGTCGCGGGCCTCCTTCAGCAGCTCGACCACCCGGTGGACGTTGGCCCGGTCGAGCTGGCTGGTCGGCTCGTCGGCCAGCAGCAGCGGCGGGTTGTTGGCCAGGGCGACCGCCACCGCCAGCCGCTGCTGCTCCCCGCCCGACAGCGCCCGGATCGGCTTGCCGGCCGCGTCGCCGAGGTCCACGGCGTCCAGCAGCACCTTCGCCCGCCGTCGGCGCCGGGCGGCCGGCAGGCCGGCCAGGACCATCGGCAGGTCGAGGTTCTCCCAGGCGGAGGCGTGCATCAACAGATTTCGGGCCGGGCCCTGCCAGACGAACCCGAGCCGGCGCCGGCGGAGCAGGGTCAGCTGCGCCTCCGACAGCCGGGCGACGTCGATGCCGTCCATCAGCACCCGGCCGGCCGATGGCCGCTCCAGGCCGCCCAGGACCGCCAGCATGGTCGACTTGCCGGACCCGGACGGCCCGAGCAGGGCCACCATCTCGCACCAGTCGACCCCGAAGTCGACCCCCTGCAGGGCCACCACCTCCCGCCCCTCCAGGACGTACAGGTGGAACAGCCCCTCGCAGGCCAGCAGCCGCTCCCCCGCCCGCGCCCGCCGCCCCTCGGCCACCCCCCCGACCCGCTCCAAGATGGTGTTCACCGGGGCACCCCTCCGGAGGAGCAACCCGACCAGCCGGGGCACCCCTTCGGGGTTCCCCGGACCCCGGGGGTACGACCCGTCCGCCTCACAGCTCCTCCTCCCGCAGCAGGGCCGGGCGGGCCTGGCGGACCAGGGCGGCGACCACCGCGGCCAGCCCGAGGCCGACCAGCAGCACGGCCAGTCCGAGGGCGAGCCCGAGGGCGGCCCAGTCGGGCGTGTAGATCGGCGGTGGAACGGTCGGGCGGTCGACGAACTGGGGAATCGCCGGGAGGGCGACCAGGGCCACGACCAGGCCGATCACCCCGCCGCAGAGCACCCCGTACCCGACCAGCGACCCCTGCTCGACCGCGACCGGCCCCCACAGGTCGCGCCGCCTGGCCCCGAAGACCTCGAGCACGGCCAGCTCGAAGGCGCGCCGCCGGCCGGTCAGGTACAGATGCAGCATCACCCCGCCGGTGGCCAGCGCGGCCCCGGCCACCGCCCCGACCAGCAGCAGCAACAGGGCCAG
>DATHIG010000356.1:0-3011 GCA_035490035.1 Actinomycetes bacterium | reverse complement strand
TGCCGGGCGGGCCGCTCGACCCGGACCACACCATGCGGCTGGGGACCCGGCTGCGCGCCGCCTACCCGGCCGAGCTGGTCGCGGCCGCCCTCGCCCAGCGGGAGCTGCGGGCCCGGGCGGCGGACAAGTTCTCCGAAGCGGGCCGGATGTGGTTCACCCGCGAGGGACTGGAGCAGGCATCCGCCGAGCCGCTGGCCAGGCACCGGGCGGCCCGCTACGCCGGCTTCCCGCTGGTGGCCGACCTGTGCACCGGGATCGGCGGCGACCTGTGCGCGCTCGCCCCCGGCCGGACCGCCCTGGCCGTCGACCTCGACCCGCTCCACCTCCGCATGGCCAGGGAGAACGCGCACGTCCACGGCGCCGGGGAGGTGGCCGCAGCCTGCGCCGACGTCCGCGACCTGCGCCTGCCGCCGTCGCTGGCCGTGTTCATCGACCCGGCCAGGCGCGCCGGCGGCCGCCGCCTGCGGGCGGGGGAGAGCCGCCCGCCGCTGGCCTGGTGCCTCGACCTGGCGGCCAGGATGGCGGCGGTCGGCATCAAGGCGGCCCCCGGCATCCCCCACGGGGTGGTGCCGCCCGGCTGGGAGGTGGAGCTGCTGGCCGAACGGCGGGAGCTGAAGGAGGCGGCCCTGTGGTCGCCGTCGCTGGCCACCACCACCCGCCGGGCGACCGTGTTCCCCGGCGGCCACACCCTGGTCGCCCAGCCTGGCCCGCCGGTGCCGTGCGCCCAACCGGGCGGCTTCCTGCTCGACCCGAGCCCGGCCGTGACCCGGGCCGGCCTGGTCGAGGAGCTGGCCCGCAATCTCGGGGCCTGGAAGCTCGACCCGCGGATCGCGTTCCTGACCGCCGACCAGCCCCTGCGCACCCCCTTCGGCCGCCTCCTGCGGATCGACGCCTCCCTCCCCTGGAACCTCAAGCACCTGCGCCAGGTCCTGCGCCAGCGGGGGATCGGCGTGGTCGAGGTCCGCAAGCGCGGCTCGGCGGTCGAGGTCGCCGACCTCACCACCCGCCTCCGCCTCCGCGGCGACCACCGTGCCACCGTCGTCCTCACCCGCGTCGCCAACCGTCCCTGGGCGCTGGTCTGCGGCGAGCCAGCCGCGCCGCCCTGAGCAGCACCAGGTCCCCGATGCGCGAAGGTCGTCATCCCCCGGGTGGGAAGTCGCCGCCCAGGGCTCAGGCCGCCCCGCCCATCCAGCGAACGAGGTTGTCGAGATCGTCCCCTGGACTGATGGAGATCGCGGGTTGGCCAGCAGCGGCTCCAGCGCGAGGTTCAGGCCGCCCCGGCCAGCCAGCGGTCGTACAGGCCGGCGAAGCGGCCGCCCCGGTCCAGCAGCTCATCGGGCGGGCCGGCCTCCATCACCCGGCCGTCCTCGATGACCGCGACCTGGTCGGCCTCGATCGCGGTGGACAGCCGGTGGGCGATCACCACGGTGGTGCGGTCCTGGCGCAGCCGCCGCAGGGCCTGCTGCACCCGCGCCTCGGTGACCACGTCCAGGTTGCTGGTCGCCTCGTCCAGCAGCAGCACGGCCGGGTCGGCGATCCAGGCGCGGGCGAAGCCGATCAGCTGGCGCTCCCCGGCCGACAGCAGGGCGCCGCGCTCGCCGACCTCGGTGTCGTAGCCGTCGAGCAGGCCGGCGATGACCTGGTCGGCTCCGACCGCCTTGGCCGCGGCCTCGACCTCGGCCCTGGTCGCCTCGGGCCGGCCGAAGCGGATGTTGTCGAGGATCGTCCCCGAGAACAGGAACCCCTCCTGGGGTACGTAGCCCATGGCCCGGCGCAGGTCGGCCAGGCGGACCTGGCGCAGGTCGACCCCGTCGAGGACGACCTGCCCGGCCAGCGGGTCGTAGAAGCGGGCGATCAGCTTGGCGACGGTCGACTTGCCGGCCCCGGTCGGCCCGATCAGGGCCAGGGTGGTCCCGGCCTCCAGGTTGAGGTGCACATCGTGCAGCACCTCGGGGCCCTGGTCGTAGGCGAACCGGACACCCTCCAGCCGGACCTCGCCGCTGGGGTCGGGCAGGGGCACGGGGTCGGCGGCCTCGCGGACCGATGGGCGTTCCTCGAGCACGGCCCCGACCCGCTCGGCTCCCGCGGTGGCCGACTGGAAGCTGTCGTAGAGCTCGGACAGCTGCTGCACCGGGTCGAACAGGTTGCGCAGGTAGAGCAGGAAGGCGGCCAGGGTGCCGATCTCGAGGTCGCCGGCGAGCACCCGCCGGCCACCGACGCCGAGCACCACCACGGTGGCGGCCGTGCCCAGGAACTCGATGCCGGGGAAGAGGAACGAGGCCAGCCCGATGGTGCGCCGGTGGGCGACCCGCTCGTCGTGGTTGGCGTCGGCCAGGCGGGAGGCGGTGGCCCGCTCGCGGCGGAACGCCTGGATCGCCTTGACCCCGGACAGCGCCTCCTGCAGCTGCACGGTGACGACGCTGTGGGCCTCCCTGACCTGACGGTAGGCCTCCGCCGACCAGCGCCGGAAGGCGCGGGCGGTCAGGGCGATCAGGGGGGCGACGACCAGGGTGGCCAGGGCCAGGCGCCAGTCCAGCACGGTCAGGATCACCGCCACCCCGACCATGGTGATGAGGCCGGTGACGAGCGTGACCAGGCCGTCGGTGACCAGGTCGCTCATGGCGTCGATGTCGGCGGTCATGCGGGCGACCAGCCTGCCCGTCCGCTCGCGCTCGTAGAAGTCGAGCGAGAGCGTCTGCAGGTGGCGGAACAGCTTGGTCCTGACGGTGTACAGCACCCGCTGCCCGACCCTGGCCACGGCCATGGTCTCGTACCGGCCGGCCAGGAACTGCACGCCGGCCAGGACCAGGTAGACGATGGCGACCCGGTCCAGCACCTCCAGCCGGCGCGGCACCACGCCTCGGTCGATGGCCACCTTGACCAGGTAGGGCATGGCCAGCCCGGCGCCGGTCTGGACGAGCACGGCCGCCGAGGCCAGGGCGACCAGCCGGCGGTGGGGGCGGACCAGCGGCCACAGCCACGCCCTGGCCTGCCGTCCCGACCGCCGCTGC
>DATHIG010000355.1:0-10148 GCA_035490035.1 Actinomycetes bacterium | reverse complement strand
CCGCGGCCCCGGCCGTTGCAGGAGAACAGCAGCACGCCCCGGGGCCGCCACCGGGATACGGGCATGAGCAGCAGCTCCAGGTCCTCGTCGGCGGCGTCGGCGTCGCGGACATGGAACTGGAGGGTCTGGCCGACCTCGACGCTGTCGGCGACGGCGATCGAGCCGGTCTCCGGGTCGGCCCCGAGCAGGCCCCTGACCAGGAAGTCGCCCCGTTCGAAGCTGGCCTTGTGCTCGTCGATGACCTGGCCGACCTGGAGGCCGCCGCCGCGCAGCAGCTCCTGCTCATGCTGGTCGAGGGTGGCCAGCATCTGGCGCAGGCGGTCGACCGCCGACCGTCCGCCGAGCTCGTGGACGACGTTGCCCTCGCCGCGGGTGACCGCGAACGGGGAGCCGACCGGCCGGCAGCCCTGGCTGACCACCACCCGGATGTCGACCGGGCCGACGAGGGCGACGCCGGCCGCGCCGCCCTCGAGCACGTCGGTGCCGCACAGCAGCTGGTGCCGGCCCGGCTCGGTGGCGCCCGAGACCATCCCGCCGACCACCCGGAGACCGGGCTGCTCCTGGTTCAGGCGCTCAAGGAAGCTGTCGGCCGGGAAGCTGAACGGGTCGGCAAGCAGCAGCACGCTGGCCCCCTCCTCCGACGCCAGGTCTGGCCAGCCGCTGACCCCGACGCCGTCCTCCAGGGGGAGCACCTGCAGCGCGAATGGCTTGACGGCGACATCCGGCAGCCTGGCCATCCACACGGCCAGGCCGGGCTCCCCCTCCAGCTCGCGGCCGTCGCCGATCACGCCCTGGGCGGTGCAGCCGATGATGGCCGAGGTGCCGGTCCGCTCGGACAGGCTGAGGGCGATGCCGGCGGCGGCCCCGGCATGCTCCATCGAGAAGAAGCAGACCACCAGGTCGGGTGCGCCTCCGAGCTGGCCGAGGGCGGCCGGGATGACCTCGTCGAGGGCCTGCTGATGGTCGGGAGCGGTGGAGATGGCGGCGCCGAAGGTGAGCATGGGCGCAAGGCTACCCGGTTCGGGGCGGCTTGAGCCCCCCGGATCCTGCTAGTCGCCCCGGCCGACCCATTCGAAATGCGCGCCGTCGGGGCGGGCGAAGCTGCCGCCCCAGACGAAGCCGTGCTGGGCCATGGTCCTGATCAGGCGCTCGTCGGCGGTCACCTTGAGCGAGACCGCGATCCCCCAGGCGTGCCGGGACAGCTTGCCGCCACGGGCGTCGCGCAGCAGGCGGGGGCTCCAGCAGCCGCCCCTGCGCCGGAAGTCGGCCACGTCGACCAGCCGGCCGAGCTGCTGGCCCTGCAACGCGGTCATCGCCTTGGCCAGGTCGTCCACCACCAGCCGGTGGCAGCGCACCCGGCCGATCAACGGCATGTTCCTGGTGACGAGGTTGGCCCGCGTCCAGGCCGGGTCGGGCCGGCCCCGGCGCAGGCTCGGCAGCGCGAACTCGCCGAAGCGGTCCTTGACCACGCCCAGGGGCAGGATGCCGTCGCCGCCGCGGACGAACGGCCGGTCGCCAGGGGTGGCGAACCGTACCGCCCGGCCCTTGAGCAGCCGGCGGATCTCCGCCTGCAGCCCTTCCACCGGCCCGCGCGGCCTGACCAGCAGGTAGGCAGCCCGCTGGATGCCGTAGCTGCGGGCCAGGTTCCGTTCCAGCGCGACCTCGTAGCCGCCCAGCAGCGCGTCGTCGACCACGCCGCTGACCCGCAGGCTGCGGTTGCCGTCCAGCCGCAGCCGCCCGCCGGACTTGACCCGGCGGAGCCTGGCCCCGGTCTTGGAGAGGACCGCGCCCTTGGGCAGCAGGGTGGCGAGCTTCCTGCCCGGGCGGCCGGCGGCGGAGGTGTAGGCGTTGGAGTCGACGGCCATCGCCTCGACCGGGACCACCCGGTAGCCGCGCCGCCCGCTGGCCGCCGGGAGCAGCCCGGTGCGCACGGCGCTGATCGCGGCCACCCGGGTCGAGTCGCGGACCCGTCCGACCTCACGCTCGGAGAAGCCGCCGGGCGCCCAGACCAGCAGCTCGTCCCGGAAGGCGTCCAGATCGGCGGCGCGAGCGCCGGCCACACCGGCGCCGCGCCCGCTCGGACCGGCGCCCGCCGGACCGCTCCACGCGGCCACGAACACGACCCACCCGGTCACGAACACAGCCAGCCCGGTCAGGATCGCGAGCGCTCGCCCTCGCGCGGTCATGCGCGATCTCCCTTCTGGTTACGTGTCAGCGTAACTATCGGGAATCGCGTGGCACCAGTGAACCGGCGAGTTTTCACCGATCCGATATGGACGAGTTCGGCAGGGCGACCTGATCAGCCGCCTCGCCGTGGTCGCGGCCGGCGGCGATCGGAGCCCGAGCCCGGCCGGGCCGTAGCCGGCGGCGACCCCGGCCCGGCTCCGGCCTGGTCGCGTCCTAGAACGCGCTGAGCAGCGCCGGCTCCTCGAGCAGGTCGCGCAGGTGGACCAGGAACTGGGCGGCGTAGGCGCCGTCGACGATGCGGTGGTCGAAGGAGACCGAGGTGGTCATCAGCTGCCTGACCGCCAGCTGCCCGTCGACCACCCAGGGGCGGGGGGCGATCAGGCCGGTGGCCACGATGGCGCACTCGGGCTTGTTGATGATCGGGGTGCCGGTCTCGACCCCGAACCCGCCGACGTTGGTGATGGTGATGGTGCCGCCGGTGAGGTCGGCCGGGGCCGCCTTGCGCTCCCTTGCCAGGCCGGTCAGGCGGTGGAGCTCGCGGGAGAGGTCCAGGATGCCGAGCAGGTCGGCGTCCTTGATGTTGGGCACCAGCAGGCCGGTGGCCGTGTCGGTGGCGATCCCGAGGTTGACGTAGCCCTTGACCACGATCTCCCCGGTCTCGTCCCATGACGAGTTCATCAGCGGGTAGCTGCGGACGGCGACACACAGCGCCTTGGCCACGATGGCCAGTGGGGTGAGCTTCAGCTCGGCCGCCGCCGGCAGCGCCCGCAGGCGCGCCCGCAGCTCCATGAGCCGGGTCGCGTCCACGGTCAGGAACTCGGTGACGTGCGGGATCGAGAAGGCCGAGGCGACCATCGCGGCCGCGGTCTGCTTGCGGGTGCCGCGGACCGGGATGCGCTCCTCGGCCCGGTCGCGCGGGGGCCGCGCCACCACCGCGGCGGGGGCTTCGGCCAGGTCGTGGTCGAGGGCGTCGTCGACGTCGTCGCGGGTGATGCGGCCGTCCTTTCCCGTGCCGACGAGCACGGCCAGGTCCACCCCCCGGTCCTTGGCGTACCTGCGCACCGGCGGGGTCGCCATTGGGCGCTGCGGCGCGGGGGCCGCCGGGGCGGGGCCGTTGGCGCTCCTGGCCCCCCCGGCCACCCGGCGCCGGCGAACCTGCTGCCGCTCCCCCGGCCCGACCAAGGTGGGCTCCTGCTCCAGGTCCTGTTCCTGCCGGGGCGTGGCCGCTGGGGCCGCCGCGCCGCCGGCGTCGGTGTCGACACTGATCAGGGGGGCGCCGACCTCGATGGTGTCGCCGTCGCCGGCGTGCAGCTTGACCACCGTCCCAGCGTAGGGGGACGGGATCTCGACCACCGCCTTGGCCGTCTCCACCTCGACGATCGGCTGGTTGAGGGTGATGGCGTCGCCGGCTGCGACCAGCCAGCGCACCACCTCGCCCTCGGTGAGCCCTTCCCCGAGGTCGGGGAGCTTGAACTCGCGCTCGGGCACCTCGCCTGGCCTCCTCTGTCTAGAAGTCGAGCGACCTCTGCACGGTCCACAGGACCCGGTCGACGCCGGGCAGATGGGCGCCTTCGAGCCTGGCCGGCGGGTAGGGGATGTCGAGGCCGGTGCAGCGCAGCACCGGCGCCTCGAGGTGGAAGAAGGCGGCTTCGGTGACCCTGGCCGCGACCTCGGCCCCCATGCCGAGGAACTGCGGCGCCTCGTGGACGACCACCACGCGGCCGGTCTTGGACGCCGAGGCGACCAGCGTCTCCTCGTCGAGCGGGACGAGGCTGCGCAGGTCGATCACCTCCAGCGAGCCGACGCCCTCCTCCTGGGCCGCTTCGGCGGCCTCAAGGGCGACCTTGACCATCGGGCCGTAGGCGACCAGGGTCAGGTCGCCGCCCTTCCGCAGCACCCTGGCCTTGCCGATCGGCTCGGTGGTGACCGGCAGGTCGACCTCGTGCTTGGCCCAGTAGCGCCGTTTCGGCTCCAGGAAGATCACCGGGTCGTCGGACTCGATCGACTGGCGCAGCAGCGAGTAGGCGTCGGCCGATGACGACGGGGTGACCACCTTGAGGCCGGCGGTGTGGCAGTAGAGGGTCTCTGGACTCTCCGAGTGGTGCTCGACCGCGCCGATCCCCCCGCCGTAGGGGATGCGGCAGACCACCGGCATGGCCTGGGTGCCGGCGGAGCGGTTCCGGTACTTGGCCAGGTGGCTGATGATCTGGTCCAGCGCCGGGTAGCTGAAGCCGTCGAACTGCATCTCCGGCACCGGCCGGTAGCCGCGCAGGGCCAGCCCGATGCTGACCCCGATGATCGCCGACTCGGCCAGCGGGGTGTCCATCACCCGCTGCTCGCCGAAGTCTTTGAGCAGGCCGTCGGTGATGCGGAACACCCCGCCGAGGGTGCCGACGTCCTCGCCGAGCAGCACCACCCGGTCGTCTGCCTCCATTGCGTCGCGCAGGGCGGTGTTCAGCGCCTTGGCCATCGTGATCTGCGCCATCTGGGCCTCCCTCACGCCTCGGCCACGAACTGCGCCTCGAACTCCTGCAGCTGCCGCCATTGCGCCAGCAGCGTTTCCGGCGGGTCGGCGTACACGTGGTCGACCAGGTCGGAAAGGGGCGGGTCGGGCATCGCCTCGACGGTTGCCCGCACCTCGGCCGCCACCCGGTCGGCCTCGGCCTGGACGTCGCGCTCCAGCTCCTGTGACCACAGCCCGGCCTGCTCGAGGAACGCCCGGTATCGGCCGATCGGCTCGCGGGCCTTCCACATGTCGAGCTCGTCGGAGGTCCGGTACCGGGTCGGGTCGTCGGTGGTGGTGTGGGCGCCGAGCCGGTAGGTGATGGCCTCGATCAGCGTCGGGCCGCCGCCGTCGCGGGCCCGCTCGGCCGCCGCCGCCGTCACGGCGTACACGGCCAGCACGTCGTTGCCGTCCACCTGCACCCCGGGGAAGCCGAAGCCGAAGGCCCGCTTGTAGACGGGGGCGGCCATCTGCTTGGCCAGCGGCACCGAGATCGCCCACTGGTTGTTCTGGCAGAAGAACACCACCGGGGCGGTGTGCACGGCGGCGAAGTTGAAGGCCTCGCTGACGTCGCCCTCGCTGGTCGCGCCGTCCCCGAAGTAGGCGACGGCGCACAGCTCGGCCCCGTCCCATTTGGCGCCGATGGCGTAGCCGACCGCGTGCAGGGCCTGGGTGCCGATCGGGATCGAGTACTGGGAGAGCTTGTACTCCTGGGGGTCCCACCCCGACAGGTTGGCCCCGCGGTACAGGCCTAGGACGCGCAGGACCTCCATGCCGGCGCGGACGTAGACGACGCCGTGCTCGCGGTAGGAGGGGAACACGAAGTCGTCGGGCTGCAGCGCCCGAGCGCTGCCGACCTGGGCGGCCTCCTGGCCAAGGCACGGCGCCCAGATGCCGAGCTGGCCCTGGCGCTGGAGGTTGTTGCCTTCGACGTCGATGCGCCGGACCACGACCAGCTGGCGGTACAGGTCGCGCAGCTCGTCGTCGCCCAGGTCCACCTTGTAGGTGTCGTGCTGGAGGAGTGCCCCGTCCTCGCCGAGCAGGCGCACCTGCTCGTCGGTCTGGTCCATGCCAGTGTCTCCCGCGTCGGTCCCGCAGCGAACGGCCGGGACGCCCTCGCCGGCTCGGACAGTGCCGCCGAGCCACGCCTGGAAGACAACCCGGGCGGCGGTGCCCGCCATGATCCTACCCGCACGTGTGGGGGCAATACACAAGCCACCGGCACCCGGGCGCCGCGCAAGGTGGGGTTCTGAAACACAAGGGCCGGAACCTCGAGGGTTCCGGCCCTTGCGGGTGCCGCCCGGGGGGAGGCGGCGCTTCCGGATCGCCAGGGGACCGCTCCCGTTCGGTCCTCTCCGGCGATGACAGCGTGAACGTACTGCGCTGTTCCCAAACGGAACATCACAGGAACTACGGAGATGGCGAATGTGGTGGTTGTGGGCCGGACTAGACGAAGCACCTCCCGATATGGCCCGAATTGACTACCCTCAAGTGGCGCAGGTTGTCCCCGACGGCCTTTCGCAGACCCCCTGAAGGTGGTACACCGTAGGGGGCCAGTTTGTGCCTCGCCCCGAGGAGGGATGCCAGTGGCAACACCACCGGACTCGGAAGTGGCCGAGGAGCCAGCGCCAGGCAGCGCCGAGCGCCTCTCCTACCTGGATGCGGGGGGCAGAATCGCCTCCCGGGAGACGGCGCAGTTCGCGGTAGTCCGCGACTTCGACGACTACGGCAACGTGATCTCGCTCATGACGGAGCGCCTTACGCACTAGCGCACCGACAGATGTGAACCGGGGGGCGGCCCACAATGGCCGCCCCCCGATGGCGTCTAGAATGCCTGCGCCGGCCGCTGGACGCCCCCAAGGAGGACCACCCCGTGCTCGTTGACGGCAAGCGACTGCTGATCACCGGGGTGCTCACACCCGGGTCGATCGCCTATGCGGTGGCCCGCGAGGCCCTCGACAACGGTGCCGAGGTGGTGCTCACCGGCTTCGGCCGCACCCGTTCGATCACCGAGAAGACGGCCAGACGGCTGCCCCGCGAGGTCGAGGTGCTCGAGCTGGACGTCAACCAGCCGGCGGATATCCGCGCGGTCAGCGACGAGCTGGCCAGCCGCTGGGGCACGGTCGACGGCGTGCTGCACGCCATCGCCTTCGCCCCCGCCGACGCCCTCGGCGGCAACTTCCTCCACACTCCCTACGAGTCGGCCTCGACCGCCTTCCAGGTCTCGGCCTTCTCGCTCAAGGAGCTGACCGCCGGCCTGCTGCCGGTGCTCGAGAACCACCACGCCTCGGTGGTCACCCTCGACTTCGACGCCCGGGTCGCCTGGCCGGTCTACGACTGGATGGGGGTGTGCAAGGCGGCGCTGGAGTCGGTCACCCGCTACCTGGCCCGCGACCTCGGCCCCAGGCAGATCCGGGTCAACGCCATCAGCGCCGGCCCGATCCGCACCATGGCCGCCAAGGGCATACCCGGGTACAGCATGCTGGCCGACGCCTGGTCGCGGCGGGCCCCGCTGGGCTGGGACGTCGGCGACCCGACGGTCGTCGCCCGGGTCGCCCTCTGGCTGTTCTCCGACTGGTCGCGGGGGGTCTGCGGCGAGCTGATCCACGTCGACGGCGGCTTCCACGCCATGGGCACCGACCTGCTCTCCGAAGAGGACCAGGCCAAGCTGGCCGCCGAGGACGGCTGACCGCCGAGCGCCGATGAGCCGACCGATCATCTTCCTGGTCGCCGACGAGGGCCAGGTGCTGGATGCGCTGGCCGCCGACCTCGGCCGGCGCTTCGGCGGTGACTACCGGGTGCAGGCTGAGCGCTCGCCGGTGGCCGCCCTTGCCGCCCTCGAGCGGCTGGCCGGCGGGCCGGAGGAGATCGCCCTGATCGTCGCGGCCCGGCGGATGGCCGAGCTGGGCGGGCTGGAGCTGCTGCTGCGGGCCCACGAGCTGGACCCGGGGGCCAAGCGGGTCCTGCTGGAGCACCGGGGCGAGTGGAAGTCGGGCGAGCCGATCGTGCGCGCCATGACCCTCGGCCAGCTGGACTACATCCTCTACCGGCCGTGGTGGCCGGTCGAGCGCAACCTCTACCTGCCGGTGAGCGACTTCCTGGCCGGCTGGGAGACGTCAAGGGCTCCGGCGGTCGAGGCGATCCGGATCGTCGGGCCCCGCTGGGGGGCACGCTCCCACCAGCTGCGGGAGACCCTGACCCGGGTCAGCATCCCCTACGGGTTCTACCCGGACGACTCGGAGGCCGGCCGGCGCCTGCTGGAGGAGGCCGGCGAGGACGGCACCCGCCTGCCCATCATGGTGTTCCAGCGGGGGCTGGTGCTGGTCGACCCGTCGAACGCGGAGCTCAGCGCCGCCCTTGGCCTGCGGACCGAGCCGGTGGCGGGCGGCTGCGACGTGCTGATCGTCGGGGCCGGCCCGGCGGGCCTGGCCGCGGCCGTCTACGGCGCCTCCGAGGGCCTGCAGACCCAGGTCCTGGAGCCGGCCGTCCCCGGCGGCCAGGCCGGGACCAGCTCGCTGATCCGCAACTACCTCGGGTTCCCCCACGGGCTCAGCGGCCAGGACCTGACCCAGCGGGCCGTCCAGCAGGCGTGGCTGTTCGGGGCCGACCTGATCCTGGCCCAGGGGGCGACCGGCCTTCGGGCCAGCGGGCCGGAGCTGGTGGTCCGGCTGTCGGGCGGCGGCGAGGTGACCACCAGGACGGTGGTCCTGGCCACCGGGGTCGCCTGGCGGCGGCTGGGCGTGCCGGCGCTGGAGGCGCTCAACGGCGCCGGGGTGTTCTACGGCGCCGCCGGGAGCGAGGCAAAGGCCATGCGCGGTGAGGACGTGTTCGTGGTCGGCGCCGGCAACTCGGCCGGGCAGGCCGCCATCCATCTGGCGACCTACGCCGCCTCGGTGACGATGGTGGCCATCGACGAGCGGCTGGGCGCGTTCATGTCCGACTACATGGTGCGCAAGGTCGAGGCCACCCCCAACATCACCGTGCGGCTGCACACCGAGGTGGTCGACGGCCACGGCCGCGGGCGCCTGGAGGGCCTGACCCTCCGGGACCGCCACACCGGCGCCATCCAGGCCGTTCCCGCCTCGGCGGTGTTCATCCTGATCGGCGCCGAACCGCGGACCGACTGGCTGCACGGGGTGGTCGAGCGTGACGAGCGGGGCTATGTGCTGACCGGTCGCGACCTGGCCGGGGGCGGCACCCCGGACGGCTGGCCCCTGGAACGGCCGCCCCTGCTGCTGGAGACGAGCCTGCCCGGCGTGTTCGCGGCCGGCGACGTCCGCTACCGGTCGATCAAGCGGGTCGCCTCGGCGGTCGGCGAGGGGTCGATCGCGGTGCAGCTGATCCACGAATACCTGGCCGACCCCCGAGGCCAGGCGGCGCGGTAGCCGCGGCCATGGCCGGCGACTTCATGGAGGCGGTGTGGGCGCTGGCCCGGCGGGTGCCGGCCGGGCGGGCCACCACCTACGGCCAGCTTGCCGAGGCCCATTACGGGGTGGCCAGGGGGGCGCGGGGAGTCGGCCAGGCGATGGCCCGCTGTCCAGGGGATGTGCCCTGGTGGCGGGTGGTGCACGCCGATGGGAGCATGAAGGGGACGGCTGGCGGGGATGAGCAGCGGACCCGCCTGGCCGAGGAGGGCGTGCCCCTGACCGCCGACGGCCGGGTCGACTGGGCCAGGGCAGGGGGCCCCTGGTCGCCCTAGCAGTCCCGAGGCGGCCGGCGAGGGATCGACCCGCTACCGGCTGGGCCGTTGCCTCGCAGTCCCGAGGCGGCCGGCGAGGGACCGACCCGCTACCGGCTGGGCCGTTGTGGGGAATCGGTCTGCCTTACCGGCGCCGGCATGGTATGGTCGCGGATGGTGGTGTTGAGGCGCTCCCGGCCTCTGCCCCCCCTCACCTCGGATGCACTTTCTTCCGAGAACCCCTGGTAGACGGGAATAGGTTTTGCGAACATGGTTGTTGGCAAAACTGGAAGTGACGTGTGACCACGAAGGGATCTGCTTGCTGTCGCTAGGAGTGCGATGAAGGACCAGGACCAGCTGCTCGACCTCCAGACGACGGACTCGTTCCGTCTTTATCTGGATGAGGTTGGGCGGCACCCGTTGCTGACCAAAGATGACGAGATCCAGCTGTCCCAGGCCTACGAGCAGGGCCTGGACGCGCAGCTGAAGCTGGCTGACTGTGCCCCTGATGACCCGGCCCGGCCGGGGTTGGAGGGGGTCGCCGAGCGGGGGGAGTGGGCCCGACGCAAGATGATCGAGTCCAACCTGCGGCTGGTGGTGTCGATCGCCCGGCGGTTCTCGGCCACCGGGCTGCCCCTTGGCGACCTGGTCCAGGAGGGCAACCTTGGCCTGCTCCGCGCGGTCGAGAAGTTCGACTGGCGCAAGGGGTTCAAGTTCTCCACCTATGCCACCTGGTGGATCCGCCAGGCGATCGCTCGGGGGGCCGCCGACCGGGGGGCC
>DATHIG010000354.1:0-3199 GCA_035490035.1 Actinomycetes bacterium | reverse complement strand
CAGCAGCCGCACCCCCGGCGTTCCCAGGAACACGCCGATCCCTCTGAGCACGTCCCCACCTCCGGTCAACGGCCCCCCGGTCCCGCGCGGTGGCGCGGAGGGCGGCGGGGGAGCGCCCTGCCATCCCGGGGGTACCGGCGGGGATGGGTCGCCGGATCCGGGACTGGCCGGCCAGCCGGGCCGGTCGGGTGGCCCAGGCGGGGTGGTCATCGGCCGCGGAGGGTCGGGCGGGCGTGGCGCCCGCAGGACCGGGGACGGCGTGACCGCCAGCGGGCGGTCACCACCGGCACCTGACGGCGGGCCCGGCGGGCACGGGAAGCGGACGCCGGAGGCCGGGCGGCGGGGAGTCGCATGGATGCAGAGCTATCACAGAACGGCTGGCTCGCGGAGCGTCCACGCCGACGGAGATCCACGGTGTGGATGATTCCTTGCCCACGTCAGATCGGCCTGTTACGGTTCGCCGAACGAGCGTTCTACCCGGCTCGTGCTCCGGTTGGTGGGAACGGTTCCAGGTGGGATAGCTGGGAGGAGCGCAAGATGAAGCCCCGACGCCTCATGGCCATGTTGGTCCTCTGCGTCCTGCTCGCCGCGGCGGGCTGCGGCGGCGGGGGCGACGACGAAGGGGGCGCCGGCGGCGACAAGTCGCTCACCTTCTGGACCGCCGAGGACCTCGCCGACCGGGTCGCGGCCACCCAGAAGATCGTCACCCGCTTCCAGGAGCAGAGCGGCATCCAGGTGAAGGTCGTCCCGATCGCCGAGGACCAGTTCCCCAGCCAGGTCCAGTCGGCCAGCGCCGCCGGCTCCCTGCCGGACGTGATGGGTGCCCTGTCGCTGGGCTTCGTCCACAACCTGGCCGCCGACGACCTCACCGACCCGGACGCCGCCAACGAGGTGATCGAGAGCCTCGGCCGCGACACCTTCTCGGAGCGGGCGCTCAGCCTGGTCGACGCCGACGGCAAGCCGGTCGCCGTCCCCAGCGACACCTGGACCCAGCTCCTGGTCTACCGCAAGGACCTGTTCGACAAGGCCGGCCTTGAGACCCCCGACACCTATGACAAGATCCTGGCCGCCGCGACCAAGCTCAAGCAGCCAGGCCAGAACGGGATCGTCGCCGCCACCAAGGCCGCCGATGGCTTCACCCAGCAGACCTTCGAGTACTTCGCGCTGGCCAACGGCTGCCAGCTGACCGACGACCAGGGCGGCATCCAGCTCACCACGCCACAGTGTGTCGAGACGTTCAAGTTCTACGGCGACCTGATCAAGAACGGCTCGAGCAAGGGCGGCCAGGATGCCGACACCACCCGCGCCGCCTACTTCGCCGGCAAGGCGGCGATGATCGTGTGGTCGTCGTTCCTGCTCGACGAGCTGGCCGGGCTTCGCAAGGACGCCCTGCCGACCTGTGCCGAGTGCCGCGCCGACAAGAAGTTCCTGTCCGAGAACAGCGGCGTGGTCACCGCCATCACCGGCCCCAAGGGCAGCGAGGCGACCCAGTTCGGCGAGGTCACCAACTTCGCCATCGTCAAGGACGGCAACACCGACGCGGCCAAGCAGTTCGTCGAGTTCATGATGAGCGAGGGCTACGCCGACTGGCTGGCCCTGGCCCCCGAAGGCAAGTTCCCCACCCGCTCCGGCACCAAGGACAACCCCGAGGAGTACAACGAGGCCTGGAGCAAGCTCAAGGCCGGGGTCGACGAGAAGCAGCCGCTGTCGGAGCTCTACCCGCCCGAGGTCCTGGAAGCCCTCACCAAGAGCACCGACACCATGAACCGCTGGGGCTTCACGCAGGGCCAGGGCAGGCTGGTCGGGGCCCTGTCGGCTGAGCAGCCCATCCCCAAGGCGCTGGCCGCCGAGCTCGACGGGCAGCTGACCCCGGACGCGGCCGCCAAGCAGGCCCAGGCCGACGTGGAAGAGATCGCGCAGTCGGTGGAGTAGCGGCGGGTCGGGAAAGGGAGAGACCCATGCGCGAGGGACCGGTGGTCGGCGCCGAGGAAGGCCCGGAGGACCGCGCCAAGGCCGGCCCGGAGGTGGACGCCGGGGGCGGGCCCAAGGCCGGGCCCGGCGGTGGCAAGGGCGGCCCGCGCGAGCGCCGGGGACCGACCCTGGCCCAGCAGGAGGCGCGGGCCGGACTGGCGCTGCTGTCGCCGACACTGATCGTGGTGGTGACCATGGTCGTCCTGCCGATCCTGTGGACGATCGTGATCGCCTTCCAGGACCTGCGCCTGCGCAACCTCCGCACCCGGCTGTTCGACTTCGAGTTCACCCTGAAGAACTTCGACACGGTGCTGACCTCGCCGGGCTTCCTCGAAGGCCTCAAGGTGACGCTGATCTACAGCATCGTCGGCACGGCGCTGTCGATCGCCCTCGGGCTGGTCGCCGCGCTGGTCGTCCGCAAGCCGTTCAAGGGCCGGACCCTGGTGCGGGCGTCGATGCTGCTGCCGTACGTGGCCCCGGTGGTCGCGGTCACCTTCGTCTGGCAGATCATGCTCAACCCCGAGCTCGGCATCATCAACGCCATCGGCGCCGACTTCCTCGGCTGGGACGACCGGATCCCCTTCCTGGAGCAGGAGTCGGGCACCCTGAGCATCTTCGGGCTCGACCTGGGAGTCCCGACCGCGCTGATCGTGGTCATCCTCTACCAGGCCTGGCGCTACTTCCCGTTCTCGTTCCTGTTCATCCTGGCCCGGCTGCAGGCGCTGCCCGGCGAGCTGGACGAGGCGGCGCGGGTTGACGGGGCCAGCCCCCTGCAACGCTTCTGGCGCATCACCCTGCCGCAGCTCCAGGGCGTCATCGCCCTGCTCACCGTGCTCCGGTTCATCTGGACGTTCAACGAGTTCGACGACATCTTCCTGCTGACCCAGGGCGGCGCCGGCACCGAGGTGGTTTCGGTGCGGGTGTTCCGCTACCTGACCGGCCGCGGCGACGTCGGCGCCGCCTCCGCCCTCTCGCTGGTGCTGGCCCTGGCCCTGGCCCTGTTCCTGTTCCTCTACTTCCGGTTCTTCGTCGGCCGGGTCGAGGAGGCGGACGCCATATGAGCCGGACCGAGGTCGACCCCGGGGTCGCCGACCGCGCCCCGAGCCCCAAGCCCCAAGCGCGTCGCAAGCCGTCCCGCCGCCCGCTGAGCCGCGAGGTGGTGGAGACCCGCATCCTCGGGGTGCTGAAGTGGGTGATGATCGCCTTCTTCAGCACCCCGAGGATGCGG
>DATHIG010000353.1:0-5904 GCA_035490035.1 Actinomycetes bacterium | reverse complement strand
GGGCCATCCGCCTGCCGGTGCATGTGGATGAGCAGGTGGGCCGGTTGCGGCGGACCCAGACCCGGTTGCACGAGACCCTGGGTCGGGAGCCGACCGATGAGGAGTTGGCGGTGGAGCTGGACATGCCGACCGACAAGGTCAACCGGTTGAAGGACACCGCCCAGGCGATCACCTCGTTGGATACCCCGATCGGGGATGACGGGGCGGCGTTGCAGGACTTCTTGGAGGACGACTCGGCGGTGGGTCCCGATGAGCTGGCGGTGGAGGCGGTCGGTCGGGAGGCGTTGGAGCAGGTGTTGGCCGCCCTGCCGGAGCGGGAGCGGCAGGTGCTCATTCTCCGCTTCGGCCTGGACTCGGGGACGCCGCGGACCCTTGAGGAGGTCGGGGCGGTGATGGGGTTCTCGCGGGAGCGGGCCCGCCAGGTCGAACGCGACGCCCTGGCCGCCCTGCGCAGCCCCGAGATCCGGGCCCGCCTGGAGGACCTCGTTGCTGCCTGATGCGGCGCTTCGCCATCACCCACGACTACCTCTGCCCGTTCGCCAGGAACGGGGCGGAGGTGGTCGTGCGCGCGCTGGAGGCAGGCGCCCCCTACGAGGTCGACTTCCGCGCCTTCTCGCTCTCCCAGGTCCACCTGGAGGAGGGCGACCCGGCGGTCTGGCAGCCGGGCCAGGAGCCGAGGTCGGGGGTGCTCGCCCTTCGGTGGGGCCTGGCCGTCCGTGACGAGCTTCCCGAGCGGTTCCCCGCCATCCACCTGGCCCTGTTCGCCGCCCGCCACGACCACGGCCAGGACCTCAACGATCCCGAGGTGCTGCGGGCGGCCACGGCCGCGGCCGGCCTCGACCCCGACGAGGTCGAGAAGCTGGTGGCCACCGGCCGGTCAGCCAGCGCCCTTGCCGCCGACCACACCTGGGCGGTCGACGATCACCGGGTGTTCGGCGTGCCCACCTTCGTCACCGACCGCCGGGCCGTGTTCGCCCGCCTGATGCAGCGCCCCGACGCTCCCGAGACCGCCCGGGCCACCCTCGAGCGGGTGCTCGCCCTGGTCGACGACTGGCCGGAGCTCAACGAGTTCAAGACCACCACCATCCCCCGCTGAGGCGGCGCGCAGTCAGGAACGGGCGGCGCGCTCCACCGGGGCACCCCTCGCCGCCCGGAAGGCGGCCGCCACCTGGCCGGCCTGCTCCTCCGAACCCCAGGACATGACGTGCAGGGCGTGGACCTGGTCCAGCCCGGCCAGGGTCATGGCCGTCTCGATGGCCAGGTCGATGCCACCTCCGGCGGCGATCTGGCCGGCGGCCCGCTCGGGGATCTGGCAGGGCAGGGTCTGGTTGAGGACGTCCACCATGCGGGCGGTGCGGATCACCGGGACGCTGGCGTGGACCCGGCAGTCGCCCAGCTTGCCGCCTTCTGCCGCCTTCTCGAGGAAGGCGGCGAGGGAAGCCGGCTGGAACACCATCTGGGTCTGGACGAAGTCGGCCCCGGCGGCCACCTTGCGGCCGAGCAGGGCCAGCTCGCCCTCGTCGTCGGGCCCGAACGGGTCGGCGACGCAGCCAAGGGCCAGCTCGTTGGGCGCGGCCCAGTCCTTGGCCTCGGCCAGCAGCCGGGTGGTGGTGTAGTCGCGGACCCTTGGCACGTCGGGAACCGGGTCGCCGTACAGGCACAGGATCCCCTCGGAGCCCAGTGCGGCCGCGCCGATGACCTGGGACCGCAGGGCCAGCCGGTTGCGGTCCCGGCAGGAGACGTGGACCACCGTCGCCACCCCCTGCTCGCGGGCGAGGGCGACCGCGGCCAGCGGCGACATGCGCGGCTTGCCGGCGTGGTTGTCGGTCAGCCCGACCAGGTCGACGTGGCGGGAGAGGGTGGCGATGCGCTCACGGACCTGGGTCGCATCGGGCGTCGCCGGAAGCGAGATCTCCGCTGAGGTGAGGGCGTCCAGAGACATGCCGGAAGGCTAGCAGCAGCCGATCATTGCCGCTCGGCGGCGCTGACCATGTCCCTGGCGACCTCGGAGAGGGGCCGACGCTGGTCCCTGGCCTGGCGGCGCAGCCGTTCGAACGCCTGCCTGGTGGTGAGCCCGTGCCGGCCGACCAGCACGCCCTTGGCCTGCTCGATCGCCACCCGCGAGTCGAGCGCGACCTGCAGCTCGCCGGCCAGCCGGCTACGGTCCCTGGCCTCCATGGCGTTCAGGATGAGCAGGGCGACCAGCTCGGTGAAGGCGACGATCGCCTCCCGCTCGGCCTCGGTCCACTCGTGCTGCCCGAACGCGAACACCGTCACCACCCCGACCGCCTGGTCGCTGTAGGGGATGGGGCTGGCCAGCACCGCCAGCAGGCCGCGCCTGGCCGCCGCGGCGGAGAACTCCGGCCAGCGGTCCTCCCGGCCCAGGTGGTCGCTCCACACCGGTTGCTTGTCGTCGAAGGCGTCGACGCAGGGGCCCTCGCCGTGCTCGGCCTGGAGGGTCTCCAGCAGGGCCGCCCGCTGGTCGGAGACGGCCAGGTTGCGCAGGACCTGGTCGCGGTCGACCAGCATCAGCGCGGTGCCGTCGACCTGGAACAGCGCGTCCGCCGACTCCACGACCCGCTCCAGCGCCTCCTCCACCGTGGCCGGCGACGTCCTGAGGTCGGCGAGCTGGTCGAGGGCCCGCTGCAGCCCTGCCGCTGACACCGTCATGGCCCTAGCATCCTCCGCTTCGACGGTGCGGGCCAGCGCCGCCCCCGCTCATTGCCCAGTGACGCCTTCGTCCGACCGGCGGCGGATGACGCCCTGGTCGTCCGGGTCCCTGGCTGCCGGGTCCTCGACCCGCTCCTCGGACTCCTCGAGCAGGGCACGGGCCTGCGCCTGCGGGTCCTGGGCCGGCTTGCCCGGTTCGGCGGCCAGCGACCCGGCCCGGCTGTCGACCTGCTCGGCGCTCGGCTCCGGGTCGGACATCGGGTCGGCCTCCCTCCTTGCTGGGCTCGCGTGAACGCCGGACAGCCTACTCCCGGCCTTGGTCGCCGGCCGGTCAGGGCCCGGCTCGCGGCCGGACTCCCGCAGCTCCTCGGCCTCGGCGCGCTCGGCCGGGGCGCCGAAGTGGAGCAGGCTGCCGCCGAAGGCGACCGAGCAGACCACGAACCAGCCGAAGCCGAGCGCGGCTCCGCCGATCACGTCGGTCAGCCAGTGCACCCCGAGCAGGACCCGCGACGCGGCGACGGCCACCACCACGGCGGCCGCGGCCGCCCCCAGCCAGGCCTTGGCCCGCAGGGGCCGGCCACGGCCGACGACCAGCGCCACCGCCGCCCAGGTGGCGGCCGCGGCGGCGGTGTGCCCCGACGGGAAGGAGAACCCGCTGGAGGAGGCCAGGTGCGGCACCGGCGGGCGCTCCCGGTCCACCAGCGCCTTCACCGTGTTGGCGATCAGGTTCTGGCCGACCACGACGGTGACCATGAAGGCGAGCACCGCCAGGCGGCGCCGGCGCAGCCACTCCACCCCCCCGAGCAGGGCGGTGACGGCGAGCACGGTGACGGTGGCGCCGAGCCAGGTGATCAGGCCGAGCACCCGGGTCGAGGTCCGGGTGGCGTTCTCGGCCCCCCACCTGGCCGCGCTCGCGTCGAGGCGGTACAGGCCGGTCTCGGAGGTGACCATGTCGGAGACCAGCCCGAAGCCGAGCGCGGCCGCGAAGACCAGGCCGAGGGCGACGGTCAGGGCCAGCCCGGTGGCCGCCTCCGGGTCCAGCCGGCGGCGCAGGAAGTGCAGCAGGCGGCTCCTGAACAGGTCCTCGGCGGCGTGCTCGGCCGGCCCGTGGCCGCGGCGGGCCCGGCCGCCGAGGAGCAGCGCGAGCACGGCGACGACCGCGGCCAGGACACCGGCGAGCAGGACCATGCTGCTGACGGGGCCGAGCACGGTTTATAGCTCCCGGCGCACCGCTGCGCTGGCCAGCTCGCGCGCCCGCATCGCCAGCGGCCGGGCCCGCCAGGCGGCCAGGTCCAGCTCGCGGGCGTCCTGGAGGTCGGCCAGGAAGTGCTTTTCGAGGTCGGCGACCACGCCGGGGTCGCGGAAGGAGATGTTGAGCTCGTCGTTGAGCGCGAACGAGCGGTTGTCGAAGTTGACCGACCCGACCGTGACCCAGTGGGAGTCCACCAGCAAGACCTTGGCATGGAGCATGGTGCGCTCGTACTCGAACATCCGCCCGCCGCAGGCCAGCAGCTGCTCATAGCAGCGCCGCCCGGCCTGGCGGACGACCTCTTTGTCGGTGTGGGGGCCGTTGGTCAGCACCCGCACGTCCACCCCGCGGCCGACCGCGTCACACAGCGCGTCGACAAACGCCTGCCGTGGCGCGAAGTAGGCGGTGGTCAGCCAGATCCGCTCCCGGGCGCAGGCGATCGCGGCGTAGAACAGCTGCTCGGCGTCGGTGCTGCCCTTCTGCGCGGTGGAGCGGGTGACCTGGGCCTGGATGCCGTCGTCGAAGCCGCGCACGTCTGGGAGGTGCTGCCGGCCGGACAGGATGCAGCCGGTCGCCTCGGCCCAGTTGTCGACAAAGCCGCTGAGCAGGTCGCGCACCACCGGCCCCTCCACCCGCACGTGGGTGTCGCGCCAATGCTCGGCGTCCTGGCAGTTGCCGGTCCACTCCTCGGCGATCCCGACCCCGCCGGTGAAGCCGACCCGTCCGTCGACGACCAGGATCTTGCGGTGGGTGCGGTTGTTCAGCTTGTGCATGGTGTACCACTTGGGCGGCCGGAACCAGGCCACCCTGGCCCCGGCGTCCTGCAGCTTGTCGATCAGGGAGTGGTCCATCTTGGCCGCCCCGACCGCATCCAGCAGGATGTTGACCTCGACACCGGCCTCGGCCCGCTCGGCCAGGGCCTCGGCGAACTCGGGAGCGATGCTGCCGGTCCAGTAGACGTAGGTGGCGAAGTTGACCGTCTCCTTGGCCTGCTGGATCGCTTCCAGCATGGCGGGGAAGATCTCGTCGCCGTTGCGGAGCACGGTGACCCGGTTGCCCTGGCGCAGGGGGGCGGTGGTGAGCGCCTCGACCAGGCGCGCGAAGTCAGGCGTGCCCGGCGCCGGCGGGTCTTGCAGCTGATAGCCCTTGCCGGCGGTGCGCCGGTACTGGGCCGCCTCGAACGCGTAGACGCCGGCGAGCCCCAGGCCGCCAAGGATCGCGGCAGCTCGGCGCCAGGTGCGGGCGCTTGGCACGGTCGCTCCCTTCCATCGTCCCATTGCTGTACCCGTCGGGGCTGCCTGCGACTTCCCGCCGAACCGGGAGAGCAAGCACGGCCGTGACCGGTTGCTGCTACCGAGAGGATAGTTTGCTCGCCTTCTTGCATGAGAATGCGCGGGGTACACGTGTGTGCTTCGAGAGGAGACCGATGGACAGCCCGCCGACCCGTGGACCGCTCGACCCGGCTTCCGACGACCGGGAGGCCGCCCTGGCCGCCCGCTGGCGACGGCTCCGCGACGGCGTGCCCTCGGCCCTGTACCTGCTCGGCTGCGCCGTGATCCTGGTGGTGGTGCTGGCCGGCGTCGGCTGGCTGCTCAGCAAGGTCGTCCACGACGACGGCATCGGCCAGGCCGACTCCGCGCTCAGCCGCTGGCTCGCCGGCCGCCGCAGCGGCGACCTCAACGACGTCACCGCCGTCACCTCCGAGGTTGGCGGCACCCTCACCATCACCGTCCTGGCCGTGCTCGCGGTCGCGTTCGCGGCCTTGGTGTGGCGGCGCTGGCGGGAGCCGATGCTGGTGGCGGTGGCGGTGGCCGGCGAGGTCGGCATCTTCCTGGTGGTCACCCTGCTGGTGGACCGCAAGCGCCCCCCCGTCGCGCACCTGGACGAGGCGCCACCGACCTCCAGCTTCCCATCGGGCCACACGGCGGCGACCGTCGTCCTGTGGGGGGCGCTCGCCGTCCTGGCCTCCGAGCGGGCCCGGTCGG
>DATHIG010000352.1:0-14001 GCA_035490035.1 Actinomycetes bacterium | reverse complement strand
GGGCTGCGGCGCAGGACCAGCACGGCCGCGTCGTCGTCCAGGTGGCCGCCGGAGTGGCTGAGCACCTGCTTGAGGACGACCTCGGCCACGGCGGCGGCGCTGGCCGAGACCGCCGGCGAGGCGGCCTCCAGCCCCTCGGTGCCGAACTGCTGGCCGTCGGGGTTGCGGGCCTCGACCACGCCGTCGGTGTAGAGCACCAGGCAGCGGCCCGGCGGCAGGCTGAGGCGGGCCGTCCGGTAGGTGGCGTCGGGGAACAGGCCGATCGGCAGCGAGCCGGCGAACGCCAGGGTGCGCGGCGACGGGCCGGTGAGCACCGGCGGCGGGTGGCCGGCGCTGGACCAGCTCACCGCGCCGGTCGCGGGGTCCAGCATCAGCAGCAGCAGGGTCGCGTACTCGTCCTCGGCGAACTCCTCCTGGACCCGGCGGTTGAACGCGGTCAGCACCCGGCCGGGGGGCCGGCCGTCCTCGAGCAGGGTGCGCAGCTCGTAGCGGAGGCGGACGGTGTGCCTGGCCGCCGCGACCCCCTTGCCGCAGACGTCGCCGATGACGGCCCCGACCCTCCCGTCCTCCAGCGCGAACAGGTCGTAGAAGTCGCCGCCCACCTGGGCGACCTCGCTGGCCGACCGGTACAGGGCGCCGGCGTCCAGGCCGGGAACGGTCGGGAAGGATGCCGGCAGCACCGCCGCCTGCAGGGAGATGACCGCCTCGCGGAGCACGCTGACCAGCCGGGCTCGCTCGATGGTGACGCTCAGGTAGCTGGTCAGGGTCTCGACGAAGGCCAGCTCGGGGCGGCTGAAGCGGTGCCGGCGGCCGGTGTAGTTGATGAACAGGACGCCCAGCGGGCGGCTCGGGCCGCCCAGCCGCACGGCCACGTAGGAGCGGATGCCGAAGCGTTCGATGTAGGGCCGTTCGGGCCCGCTGACCTGGTCGGCCCGGGTGTGCACGGCCGGCCGGCCGGTGCGGATGACCTCGCCGACCTCCGGCCACTCGGCAGGCACGATGCGCATGCCGAGCACGGCCTCGTCGTCCATGCCGAAATGGGCCCGGCCGATCAGCTGGTCGCCGCGCTCGTCGAGCAGGAACAGGTTGGCCATGTCGGACCCGAGCAGCCTGGCCGCCTCGCCGGTGACCAGGTACAGCAGGGCGTCGAGGTCCTCGACGGAGGCGATCGCGGCGGCCAGGTCGACCAGGCTGCGCAGCCGGGCCGAGGTGACCCTGGCCCGGGACAGGTCCCTGGCGCGCTCGGCCGCGATCGCCTCGGCCCTCGCCCTGGCCGTCACCTCGGCGGTGGTCTCTCTGGCCATGATCAGCACCCGGGTCGGCCGGCCGCGCGGCTGGGGCAGGCGCGAGTAGGTCATCGAGAAGTAGCGGGTCTCGCCCGGCCGCCACCAGTCCAGCGGCGCGTCGATCATCGATACCGCCTGGCCCGTCTCCGCCACCTGCCGCAGCAGCTCCAGGAAGCCGGCCGGCCCGGCCTCGGGGAACACCTCGAGGGCTGGCACCCCCACCATCTGGACCTCGGGCCGGAGGGCCTTGGCGACGTCGTTCGCCAGCTCGACGACCATCTCGGGGGCCCTGGCCACGGCGACCGCCATCGGGCTCATGTCGATCAGGGCGGTGACCAGGTCGCGTTCCTCGCGCAGCTCGCGCAGGATCGCCTCCTCCCGCCCGACGTCGCGGAAGCTCACCCAGGCGCCGGTCTCGCCGCCCTCCAGCTCGACCGGCCCGCCGGCGCAGCGGACCCGCCGCGCGGTCCCGTCCTCACCGGCGAACAGGCACTCGAGGTCGTCGAAGCGCTCACCGGCCAGGGCGCGGCCGGCCGGCCAGCGCTCGAAGGGGATGGGCTCGCCGCCGGCGTCGCGCAGGTCGAACCGGAGCTCGAAGTCCCGCAGCGTGCCGGGCACCTGGTCGGGGCCGCCGAAGCCCAGGAGCCGGATGGCGGCGGCGTTGGCGTAGCTCAGGCGACCCGAGGCCCGGACGACCACCACACCATCGGCCAGCTGGCCGAGGACCTGGCTCAGGGTCGCCCCGGAGGCCTCCTCGTCGACGGGGGCCGAGCCAGGCGGGGGCAGGTTGGCACGCTCTTCCACGGCCGAAGTCTGACCGTCCGCCCGGCTCCGGGCCAGTCGCTCGCGCTAACGCTCGATCGGCACGCCGACCAGGCTGCCCCACTCCGTCCAGGAGCCGTCGTAGTTGCGGACCCGGGGGTAGCCGAGCAGCTCGTGCAGCACGAACCAGGTGTGGGCGCTGCGCTCCCCGATCCGGCAGTAGGCGACCACGTCCTTGTCGGCGGCCACGCCCTGCGCCCCGTACAGCTCGGCCAGCTGGCCGTCGGCGAGGAACTTGCCGGTGGAGCCGTCGACCGCCTTGGCCCACGGGATGTTGACCGCACCAGGGATGTGCCCCGGCCGCTGCGCGCTCTCCTGGGGCAGGTGGTCGGGAGCCAGCTTCTCCCCGCGGAACTCCTCGGGCGAGCGGACGTCGACCAGCGCGGCGCCCTCGCCGGTCCTGACGGTCTCGAGGACCTGGTCGCGGAAGGCCCGGATCGAGGTGTCGGGCTCGCGAACCGGGTAGCCGCTGGTCGACTGCACGTCGGCCGGTCCGGTGGTGAGCTCGCGGCCCTCCAGCTCCCAGGCCTTGCGGCCACCGTCCAGCAGCTTGACCGCGTCGTGCCCGTAGACCTTGTAGTACCAGTAGGCGTAGGCGGCGAACCAGTTGTTGTTGCCGCCGTACAGGATCACGGTGGTGTCCGGGGTGATGCCGAGGGTGTCCTGGAGCTTGGCGAACTGCTCCGGCGCGATGAAGTCGCGGCGCAGCGGGTCCTGCAGGTCGGTGTTCCAGTTGACCGCCACCGCCCCGCGGAGATGACCGCGGGCGTAGGCGTCGGTGTCCTCGTCGACCTCGACAACGCGCAGGCTGGGGTCGTCCAGGTTGGCGGCCAGCCAGTCGGTGGAGACCAGCAGGTCAGTTCGGTTGGCCATGATGTACGGATGCCTCCTCGGGCAGCTCGTCGATGGTGAGGAAGCGGCCGCGGCGCGGCTCGGACCCTCTACAACGGGGCGAACGGTGCCGCGACCCGCCGACACGGTGGGCGGCCGGCGGCCGAGTTGCCCGTGCCGAGGCCCATGGGCGCGCAGGCGCGGGTGGTCAGCGCGGCCGGGCCCTTGTGGACCCGCGCGGTCGTCTGCGCCTGCGCCATGGGTACGATCATGTGGTGCTACAGGCTGCCAGCGGAGCGGGCGCTCCGTCAATCAACCGTCACCCAAGGAGCTCCGATGGTCTTCACCCCAGAGCGCGACGACGCGCTGGTCGTGGTCGACGTACAGCGCGACTTCTGCCCGGGGGGCAGCTTGGCCGTCCCCGACGGCGACCAGGTCGTGCCCGTCATCAACCGGCTCGCCCCCCGATTCCAGACCGTGGTCACCACCTACGACAGCCATCCGCCCGACCACTCCTCGTTCGCCGAGCGAGGCGGTCCATGGCCCCCCCACTGCGTCGAGGGCACGCCCGGCTGGGAGCTCCACCCCGACCTCCGGGTCGTCGCCGACCACCAGGTCTTCAAGGGCCGCGACCCGGAGGTGGACGGCTACACCGGCTGGAATCCCGAGCTGGCCGACTTCCTGGCCAAGCGGGGCGCGGCCCGGGTGGTGCTGGTCGGGCTCGCCCTCGACTACTGCGTGCTGGCCACCGCGCTGGACGCCAGGGCCGCCGGGTACCAGGTGCTGGTGCTCACCGACGCCACCAGGGCGGTGAACGTCAAGCCGGACGACGGCGAACGGGCCCTTGACGCCCTGCGCGCCGCCGGCGTCCACGAGGACCGGGCCGAGGACTGAGGGGCGGGCACCGTTCGGTTTGCGGGCGGGGGGGTACCAGTCCAACACTGATGCGGACGAGGAGGGATGGTTGGCGTCGAAGGCGCAGCAGTTCCACGAGCACTGGGCAGCTGAGATGGACGGCGCGGCCATGTACCGCGCCCTTGCCGAGCGCGCCGCCGGCGAGCAGCGGGAGATCTTCCTCGAGCTGGCGAGCGCCGAGGAGCGTCATGCCGCCCACTGGGCGGCCAAGCTGGTCGAGCTGGGCGAGCCGGAGCCGCGTCCGGAGCAGCACCGCAAGGGCGCCAGGGCGCGGCTGGTCACCTGGCTGGCCCGGGTATTCGGGACCAGGGCGGTGCTGCCGATCGTTGAGCGGGCCGAGCTCGCCGACGCCGGCCATTACGACGGCGTCCCCGACGCCACCGCCGCCATGGCCACCGACGAGCGCATCCACGCCAGGGTCCTGGCCGGGCTGACCCCGTCCATGGCCCGCGCCGGCGGCATCATGCGCGGGGAGCGCTGGCACCGCGGCGACGCGTCCGGCGCGCTTCGGGCGGCCATCTTCGGGGTCAACGACGGCCTGGTCTCCAACCTGGCCCTGGTGATGGGCGTGGCCGGCGGCCTGGCCGACCGCCGGCTGATCCTGGTCGCCGGCCTGGCCGGGCTGCTGGCGGGGGCGTTCTCGATGGGCGCGGGCGAGTACATCTCGGTGACCTCCCAGCGCGAGCTGTTCGAGCGCGAGATCGCCCTTGAGGCCGAGGAGATCGACGCCATGCCCGACGAGGAGGCCAACGAGCTTGCCCTCATCTACCGGGCCAAGGGCGTCGGCCGCGAGGAGGCCGAGGTGATCGCGGCCCGGATCATGCGCGACCGCACCACCGCGCTGGACACCATGGCCCGCGAGGAGCTCGGTCTCAACCCCGACGAGCTCGGCTCGCCCTGGGGCGTTGCCGCCTCCAGCTTCCTGTCCTTCGCGGCCGGGGCGATCGTCCCGGTGCTGCCCTGGCTGCTGGCCTCCGGAGCGACGGCGTTCGTCGTCTCGGTGGCCCTGTCGGTGATCGCCCTGTTCCTGGTCGGCGCCGGCATCAGCCTGCTCACCGGCCGTTCGTCGCTCCAGTCCGGGGCCAGGCAGCTGCTGGTGGGCGGGCTGGCCGCCGCGGCGACCTTCGGCATCGGCCGCTTGATAGGTGTGAGCGTCAGTTGACCGAGTCCCCCATGCTGAACGGCGAGCTGCGGCGGGTGCTGCTGCTCGGCCCCCCCGGTGCCGGCAAGGGCACGCTCGCCCCCCACCTGTCGGAGCTGCTCGGCGTGCCCCACGTGTCGTCGGGGCAGCTGCTGCGGGCCTCGGCCGAGCAGGGCGACCCGCACCGCATCGCCGAGCAGGTGCGGCGCGGCCATCCCGTGCCCGACCGGGTCGCGCTCCAGGTGGTCGGCGCCCAGCTCGGCCCCGGGTTCATCCTCGACGGCTTCCCGCGCAACGTCCGCCAGGCGGCCGAGCTTGACCGGCTGCTGGACGGCGACAGCCGCACCATCCAGCTGGTGCTCGAGCTGGTCGTGCCCGACGAGGTCGCCTCGGCCCGGCTGTCCCGGCTGGCCCGCATGGAGAGCCGCAGCGACGACAGCCCGGACACGGTGGCGGCGCGGCTGGTGACCTACCGTCGTGATGCCGGGCCGCTGCTGGCCCACTACGTCGGCCGGGTCCGCCGGGTCAGCGCCTCAGGCGACGTCGACGAGGTCTTCGAGCGGGCCGAGCGGGCGCTGGCCTCCCGGCCCCGCACCGCCCACGGCTGAGCCGTCCAGGCAGGCCGGTCAGTCGACCAAGGTGTCCATGGGTGGGCGGGGCCACCGTTGCCGCTCCGGTTCCGCGACCCGCCCTCGCCGGAGCGGGCCGGCCACCTACCCCCGGGGCAGCCGGATCCGTTCCAGCCCGAGCGCGCTCGCCCGGGCCAGCGCTCGCTCGCGGCGGGCCCCGACCGTGACCAGGGCCAGGCCGATGCCGAGGGCGACGGTGGCGGCCAGCAGCAGGGAGGCGGTACGGGAGGGACCGGTGAACGGGAGGTCGCACATGGCGGCGCCCTTGGCCATCACGTGGTCGGCGAAGCCGACCTTGGTGCCGTCGGGGCGGCTGACCGTCAGGCGGATGCTGAGCACCTGGTTCAGGCGGGCCGGCAGCTTGACCATGAACTCGCCCTTGGCCGAGGTGCGCACCGTCTGGCCGGCCAGGGTGGAGCCGTTGTCCCGGTTGACCAGGGTCAGCTGCATGGAGGCGTTCGCGGACAGGCCCTTGCCCATGGCCATGATGCTGGTGCAGGTCATGTCGTGCAGGCCGATGTGCTGCTTCTGCTCGGCGAGGGCGGCGGCGGGCAGCGACAGCGCCGCCGCCAGTCCCAGGATCGCCACGATCCTGCACAGGCGCATGCTGGTCATCCTTTCTGGGGGGGTGGCTGACCGGGGGATCGGTCAGTGCTTGGACATCGACGAGGAGCTGGCATGGATCGCCAGGTCATCGACCAGCAGGCTGGACCCGCTGGTCAGGTCGGGGGCGAGGATCTCAACGGCCAGGGTGGCGCCGGGCCGGTGGGCGTCGTGGGACACCTCGAGGCGCTGCCAGGCCCCGGTGCCGGCGGCCGCGCCGACCGTGTCGACCGCGAACCGCTTGCCGCCGACCACCTCGAACAGGTTGATCTGGACCACGGTGCCGGCCCGGCTGGCTCGCACCCAGGCGGTGGCGGCGTAGCGCTTGCGTGCCTTCAATCTGGTCACGTCGGGGTGCAGGACGCCCGGCCAGCTGGCCGACCCGCGGGTCAGGCGCAGCGCCCAGCTGCCCTGCCGGCCCTCGCCGACCCGTTCCAGCCCGGCCTCGCCGACGGTCCGCCAGCCAGCCAGGCCGGCCTCGAACCCGGGGTCGGCAAGCAGGTTGCCGTCGTCGGCCGGCCGGCTGCTGGCCGAGCTGGTGACGGTGGCGGCGGCCCTGGTGGTGGTCGGGGCCGGCGGCAGCAGGTGGGGCAGACGGGCCGCGCTCGACTCGGGCCGGTCGAGCAGCGAGCCGATCACGATGGCGGTGGTGAGCCCGATCGCCAACAGGGCCAGGATCGATTCGACCAGCAGATGGTCGCGGGCGCGGGCGCGGATCCGCTCTGGTGGGGCAAGGTGGCGTGGAGGGGTTCGCTGCATGGCCGAAAGCTCGCAGCCGGCGCTAATGCCCCGGTAACGCCGGAGAGTTCCCGGGAATCGGCCCGGACCGGTTCACGGCAAGCCGTTGCGCGCCCTTCAGCGACGCGGCGCCCCGGTCCATCCGGGGGGCAGCCCTCCCCCCCGAACCCCCCCGAGAGCGCCGGCCGAGGCGTAGAAGGCGCGGGCGGCGGCCAGCTGCGTCTCGGCCTCGGCGGCGTGGCCGGTGGCGGCCAGCAGGCGGGCGGCGGCCAGCCGGGCGTCGGCCTCGTCGGGCCGGGAGCCGATGGCGGCGTAGATGCCGGCGGCCTGCAAGGGGTCGCCGGCGACCAGCGCCCTGGTCGCCTCCAGCCACGGTGACGGTGGGACGTCGAGGCGGTCGAGGGCGTCAACGGGTTCGCCCAGCTCGACCAGGACCATGCCGAGGTCGGCTCCCAGGTCGGGGCCGAGCACGCTGCCGCCGAGCCCGGCCAGCAGCCGCTGGCAGACCTCTCTGGCGGCGGCGGGGCGGCCGGCGGCCAGCAGCGCCCTGGCCAGGAAGGCCCGTGTCGGCTGGAGGTCCTGGGGGTCCCCGGCCTCGAGGGCCAGGGCATGGGCCGCCCGCGCGTCCTGCAGGGCCGCTTCCAGCCGGCCGCCGGCCAGCTGGATCCGGCCCCGCCACAGCCGGCACTCCCATGCCAGGTAGGAACGCTCGCCCTCGGCGACCATGGCGTCGACCACGGCGACGGCCTCGTCCCAGCGGCCGGTCCAGTAGCGCTCGGCCACCCGCTGCAGCTCGATCGAGCGCCGCCAGCGCAACGAGCCGAAGCGTTCGGCCAGCAGCGCCCCGGCGGCCAGCGCGGCGAAGCAGCGCCGCAGGTCGCCGAGGGCGGCGGCGGCCCAGGCGAGGTTGAGGTACCAGAGCGTCCCGCTCGGCGTTCCCAGCTCGCCGAGCCGGGCAATGGCCGCCTCCAGGTCCTCCAGGCCCCCAGGGTCGCCGGCCTCGACCCTGGCGGTGCCGATCGCCCCGAGCGCATCGGCCTCGAGGTCCGCCAGCCCGAGCGCTCTGGCCATGGCCAGGACCTCCCGGCCGACGGCCCGGCTCTCGGCATGCCGGCTGGCCACCATCAGGTGCATCATCGCGCCGCGCAGGACGGCCGCCTTGGTCGCCGAGGGGGGTGCACCGGCGACCAGGGCCAGGGCCCGGTCGTGATGGGCCTCCCGGTCCTCGCCCTCCCCGCGCAGGAAGGCCAGCTCGCCCAGGAGCATCTCGGCCTCGGCGGCGGCCACCGGCGCACCGGCGGCCAGCAGCGCCTGGCCGGCCGCGGCCAGCTCGTCGTGGCCGGCCATCTCGGCCCGGCAGCGGGCCCGGCCGAGCCGGAGCAGGAGCTGTCCGCGTTCCGGGTCGCCGTCCCGGCAGAGCTCCAGCGCCTCGGCGTGGAACCGGGCCGCGGTCTCCCAGCCGCCGAGGGCCGCGGCCAGGTCGCCGGCGTCACGCAGGGCGGTGAGGGTGCGGGCGGCCAGACCGGGCGGTTCGGCGCCGGCGGCGCGTGCGAACGACAGGGCGGCCCGGTAGTGGTGGGCGAGCAGCTCGGCCCGGCCCTCGGCCCGGTCGGGGGCCAGCCGCTCGATCCAGGTGGCGGCCCGGCGGTGCTTGTCGGCCCGCTCAGCCCGCAGCACCTGCCCGTAGGCGACCTCACGGACCAGGGTGTGCCGGAAGCTGTACTCGACCTCGCCGGCGACCCGCGAGCTGGCCGCCCGCTGCACGAACTCTCGTGCCTCCAGACGGGTCAGGCAGGCCTCAAGGCTGGTTCGCTGGTGGCCGCCGATCTCGGCCAGCGCTCCCAGCCAGCCGACCTGGCCGAGCACGGCGGCATCATGGAGCACGGCCTTGTCGCCGGCCGGCAGGGCGTCAAGCCGGGCGGCGACGATGGCATGGACGCCGGTGGGCAGGGGGCCGGGGGAGCTCATGCCCGGTCCCCTGGTCGATGGGGGCGAACGGTGGGCGGCGGCCACGCCGCCGCGGTCGCGCAGCATGCGCACGTACTCCTCGGCGAACAGCGGGTTGCCGCCGACCCGGCCGAGCAGGGCCGGGTCGACCTCGGCGGGCAGCCCATGGTGGGCCAGCAGGGTGGCCAGCAGGCCGGTGGTGTCGGCGTCGCCGAGCGGGTCCAGCCGGATGGTGGTCCCGCCGGCGCCCCAGCCCGGGCGGCGTTCCAGCAGCTCCGGCCGGGCCGTGGCCACCACCAGCACGGCGGCCGGGCCGGCGTCCCGGTCGACCAGGCCCTCCACGAAGTCGAGCAGGGCGTCGTCGGCCCGGTGCAGGTCTTCGAGGGCCACCACCAGCGGCCGGGCGGCGGCCAGGCCGTGCAGGAAGCGCCGCCAGGCGGCGAACTCCTCCTCGCGGTCGGCGGCGGTGGTCGGCTCGCGACCGATCCCGGGGCGGTTGCTGCCGACGCCGACCAGGCGGCGGAGGTGCCCGGCAATCCAGGCGGCGGTGATCGGGTCGGCGACTGCCCGTGCGGCGGCGGCCAGGCGCCGCCCGGCCAGCTCGGCACCATCGTTCTCGAGGATGCCGGCCTCATGCTTGACCGCCTCGGCGAGGGCTCCGAAGGAGGGGCCGTCGCCGTAGGGCAGGGCCCGTCCCTGGCGCCAGGCGACCGGCTGCGGCGCGGCGGCCAGCCGGTCGGCCAGCTCGGCCAGCAGCCGGCTCTTGCCGATGCCGGCGGCGCCGACGACGGAGACCAGCTCGCCGGCCCCGGCGCGGGCCCGGCCGGCGGCGGCCAGCAGCGCGGCCAGCTCGGGGCCCCTGGCGACCAGGGGCGGGAAGCGCCGGCTGGGGGTGACCGGGCCCACCCGGGGGGCGAGCGCCGGCCAGGCGGGCAGCGGCTCCCCGGCACCGGGCGCTGTGCGCCGGACCGGCCCATAGGTGATCGCCCGCTCGGTCGCCTGCCTGGTCGCCTCCGACACCAGCACGGTCCCGGCCGGGACCGTCTCCTGCAGCCGGGTGGCGGCGCCCAGGAGGTCCCCGAGGACCCGCTGGCGACCGCGGCCACTCCCGACGGGTCGCACCAGCGCCTCCCCGGTGGCGACCGCCGCCTGCACGCGCAGCGGCCTCGGATCCACCGGGGGGCTGGGCGTGCCTCCCTCGGCCCCCCCGCCGCCGGTCAGGGCGTCGCGGACGGCGAGGGCGGTGCGGACGGCCCGCTCGGGGTCGTCGTCGCGGGTCCGGGGGACGCCGAACAGGGCGACGGTGCGGCCGCCGACGGTCTCCTCGACGACCCCGCCGTGGGCCTCGACCTCGGCCCTGACCCGGGCCAGCTGGCCCGAGAGCAGCCGCCCGGCGTCCTCCGGGTCGGGGTCGACGAAGCCTTCGCGGGCCTCGTCGACGTCGACCAGCAGGACGGTGACGAGCTTGCGCTCGGCGCCGCCCGGCGGGCCGGCTGGCGGGGAGGGGCCTGCCAATGGCCGCTCCTTGCGCGCGCTTCGTACGATTCCTGCAAGCGCCCCCAGCCTAGTCGCTCCAGCAGCCGGTACCTAGCCCCAGCGGACGAGGAGACCGGGTGCGCCGCCAGCGGCGCACCCGGTGAGGTGACCGACCATCACCACATCCACTTGTCGGGGCTGGCCCACAGCCATTTGTCGGGCCCGGCCAGGGCGTAGATGGCCACCGCCGCGGCGGCCGTCGCGAACCAGTGCTTCGAACGGAGGACGCCGTGCTGGACCCGAGCCGACAGGGTCACGAAGGCGACCAGCATGACGTGGAGGACGGCGGACACCGCCCGATGGACGGGAACGAGCATGTGATGCTCCCTTCTCGGTCGATCCTGTCGATGCTCCAGCGCCTCCCTCGCCGGGCGAACCAGGTGGATCTAGACAAATGATAGTGGTCGTTATCTCTCATGCATAGGGTGTGATTAGGGGAGACGGGCGACATTCCGGGTTCGGCGGTTCAGGTGGGGGCGAGCGGCGGGACGGTCAGCTCCAGCGGCACCGTGATCCCGCCGGTGGCGCTCTGGATGGTCGTGGTCAGCTTCCACCTGCCTGCCAGTGACAGCAGCCGGCCCTGGCCCAGCCAGCGGCCGTCGCCTCCCTTGACCAGCTCGAGGCGGGCGGTGGCCAGGTCGGGGCGGGACGCCGGCGAGCCGGTCAGCTCGACCCGGTCGACCGGCATGGTGGTGCCGGTGTCGAAGTCGGCGACGGTGGCCGTGAAGCGGTTGGGCCCGGCGGCTCCCGGCGTGACTGCCAGCGTCACCCGCACCGTTGTGCTCCAGTCGGTCCCGCTGGCCTCAAGGACCGGCGGGGAAGCCGGCCCCGGCCGGGCCCTGCCGCCCGGCACGCCAGGGGCCAGCTGGCTGAGCAGCGCGGCCGCCAGCAGCACGCCGCCGGCCAGCCAGAGCTCGCCGCCGACGCTGCGCCGCAGCCGGGCGACGGCGCGCCGCCGGGTGCCGGACTGCAGCAACGGCAACAGCCGGTAGCGGTTGAAGGCCCCCAGCGCCAGCAGCCCAGCGAACAGCACCAGCTTGAGGTCGAGGGCCAGGCCGAACCCGGAGTCGACCAGCCGCCGCCAGCCGCCGAGCTCATCCAGGGTCCGGGCCAGCCCGGTGGCCACCACCACGGCCAGGCTGATCCCGGCGAGCTTGGAGAAGCGCACCACCAGCGCGCGGGGCGACCCCTCCCCGGCCACCACCCGGTCCCGCAGGCCGGCCAGCAGCCACACCAGGCCGCCGATCCACACGCCGACGGCCAGCAGGTGGGCCCACTGGGCGAGCAGGTTGAGCCAGCGGAGCGAGGACGGGCCGGCGGCGTGGCCGGCGAGCGCGTGGACCGCCATCCCGCCACCGGCGGCCAGCCCGAGGGCCAGCAGCGGGCTGGCCTTGCCCGGCCGGGCCAGCAGCCACCAGGCGGCGGCGCCGGCGCCGGCCAGCATGGCCGCCCGCCACAGCAGCCACCGTCCGGTGGCCGAGCCGAGCACCTCGCCCAGCGGCACGCCGGCGCCGGCGCGGGCGGCCGCGGTCATGGCCACCAGTCCCGCCGCCGCCGCCAGCAGGGCCAGCCCCAGCAGCAGCGCCGGCCGGCCGGGCAGGCGCCGGCCGAAGACCAGCAGGCCGGTGGCGGCCGCCCCGACCAGCAGGGTGAGTCCCCAGTAGAAGGCCCAGCGGCCGGCGACGGCCACCGGGGCCGGTCCCGTCCGGACCTCGGCCACCGCCTGGACCGGCGGCAGCTGGTGGGCGCCGGCCGCGCCCACCCCGAAGGCGAACACCCCGTCGGTTGGGTGGCCGTCGGTGGCCGAGACGATCCGCCAGGTCACCGTGTAGCCGCCGGCCGGGAGCGCGGCCACCGGGACACGCAGCTCCAGTGGGCGGCCGGCGACCGGCTGGACGGCACCGCCGGCCACGACCTGTCCGGCGGTGTCGAGCACGCGGACGGTGGACAGGTCGTGGTCGGGCGGCTCGCTGAACCGCAGCGTCACCGCGGCCGGCGCCCGCTCCAGCGAGGTCCCGCCGGCCGGGTCGCTGGACAGCAGCAGCCCGTGGGCGGCCGCCGCCGAGCCGGTGGCCAGCAGCCACAGCCCGGCCACGGCCGCGAGTGCGGCGAGCCGCCCACGGAGACGCATGGACCGCTCACACCTTGCCGGCGGTCAGGGCCACGTCGGGACGGGAGGTGAGCGCGGCCGGGCGCCGTGCCCTTGCCAGCGCCAGCGCACCGACGACCAGCCCGATGGCGCCGACCAGCAGGCCGGCGATGGCCAGCAGCCGAGCCTGACCGGCGGCGTCCTCAGCTGCCCGCTGGGCGACCGTCGCCGCCTGCACCGTCGCGGTCAGCCGGGTCGCCTCGCGGTCCAGCCGCTGGGCGAGCTGGCCGGCGCTTGGGTCCTTGATCGCCGGGAAGGCGGTCTTGGCCGGGTCGTTGACGTTGCTGAAGGTGTTGGGCCCACTGGGGATCACCAGGTTGATCTTCTGGGCGCCCAGCTTGCCGTGAAGGTGGACCGTGTAGGTGCCGGCCTGGGTCGGGACGAAGAACGACCGGTAGTCGCCCGGCGTCCCCCAGCCGTCGCCGAAGTGCGGCTCCAGCGGCAGCTCGATCTTGTCCAGCTTGGGGTCGGCCTTGTTGCCGTAGAAGGCGTGGGCCAGGAGGCCGTCGAGCTGGCCGGCCAGGTCGACGGCCGGCTTGCCGTCCCGGCTGATGATCACCTGGAGGCTGTTGGGCTGGCCGGCGTAGGCCGGCTCGTTGCCGAAGCCGACCACGAAGCTGTACTTGCCGGCCTTCTTCTCGGCATGGGCGGAGGCTGGCGCTGCGGCGAGCGCGGCGAGCAGCACGGCCCCGCCGAGCACGAACGCGATCCGCAGCAACCGGCTTGACAGGGTCGGGTGGATTGCCAGTCGACGCATGGTTGCCTCCTTTTCGCCGACATGCCCGTGTTTGGTGCATAATGAGAGAGATCGTTATCTCTACACAATAGGTCGGTTTGCGAGTATGTAGGGGATGGCGAGGAGGGTACGATTGGCCCCATCAGCGGGGAACAGATTCATGGTGGCGAGCGGCGACCCTGTAGCGACGGACCTCGAGCGGTCGAGCGAGCGCTGGCTCGCCTGGCTGACCGGTGAGGTGGCCCGGCGGCAGCATCCACGGCGGCCGGGCGTGCTGGTCCTATGGGACGTGCTCGAGGAGTGGTTCGGCGGAGACGATTTCGCCGGTTCCGCGGTGGCGGCCGCGGTGGCCGCCCCGCCCGACGGCCGCGGCCCGGCCGCCCATGCCGCCCTCGTCCACCACCGGCTGGCCACCCGCCAGCTCCTGGAGGACCTGGCCAGAGCGGCCGGCGCCCGCGACCCGGTCGGCCTGGCCGGTCAGCTGCTCACCCTGGTCGAAGGCGCGATCGTCGGGGCCCTGATCGACCGTCACCCGGGCGCGGCCAGGCACGCCCGGGAGCTCACCGAGATCGCCCTTGGCCAGGGGTCGGGCTAGTCACGGTGCATCGAGGCGGCAAGGGGGCCTCGGGTGGCACCGGGCCTCGGGCGGCATTGGGCATGGGCGGAAC
>DATHIG010000351.1:0-10211 GCA_035490035.1 Actinomycetes bacterium | reverse complement strand
CCGATGATGGAGACGAGCAGGCCGGACCAGAGGAGCACGTTGAGGACCACCGCCGAGCCGATGCCCTGGGCGGCCATGGCGAACGCGGCGTCGGTGCCGGACAGCCCGAACCGGGTCAGCAGCCGGAAGCCGAGCGCCCCGCCGACCGCGGCGCCGCCTGGGATGACATGGCTGACGGCCAGGGTCGACAGGTTGATGCGGAGCAGGGTCAGGTAGGGGGGAGGGGTGCCGTGGATCATCGCCCGGGTCAGGTTGGCGTAGCTGAGGATCGAGGCCGCCTCCAGGGCCACGCCAAGGGCGATCAGCCACAGGTTGACACCGGCCAGCAGGTTGAGCGCCCGGCGTGCGCCGGCGATCTGGGGCAGCACGAAATAGATCACCACGAAGGCGACCAGCAGGAGCTGGACGAGGCGCCTGAGCGGCGTGACCAGCCGCACTCGGGTCCTGGCCATGGGTCCTGCCAGTATAAATGGCTAGGCTCGAACCCCCAGGCGGGCCAGCAGGCCGGCCAGCAGGGCGGTGCGGGGGACCACGCTGTCGAGCTCCAGCCACTCGGACTCCCCGTGGGCTTCGCCGCCGACCGGGGCCAGGCCGTCGATCGTCGCCAGCCCGGTGGCCGCGGTGGTGTTGGCGTCGCCGGCGCCGCCGGTGGCCGCCTCGCCAACCTCGAAGCCGAGGTCGCCGGCGACCGCCTGCGCCTGGGCGACCAGCGAGGCGACGGCCGGGGTGCGCTCCATCGGCGGATGGCGGTGGGCTGGCAGCATCCTCGCCGTCGCCCCAGCGACGGTGCTGGCGGCCACGATCCGCTCGACCTCGGCCATGGCCTGGTCGAAGGCGGCCGCGGTGGCCGCCCTGACCTCGACCTGCATGGTCGCCCGGTCGGCGACCACATTGGTGCGGGTGCCGCCTTGCAGCACCCCGACGTTGCAGGTCACCCCCTCCCAGCGGCCGTTCAGGGCCTGCAGGGCGAGGGTCTTGTGGGCCGCCTCCAGGACCGCGTTGACGCCGTGCTCGGGCCGGACCCCGGCATGCACCGCCAGCCCGGTCAGCTCGATGGTGAACGCCGAGATGCCCTTGCGGGCCGAGACCAGGGCGCCGTTGGTCCTGGCCGCCTCCAGCCCGACGGCGACATCGTGCTCGCCGGCCAGGCGCTCGATCAGCTGGCGGCTGAACGGCGAGCCGATCTCCTCGTCGGGCGAGCAGACCAGGGTGATCCCGGCGAAGTCGTCGAACCCGAACAGGTCACAGAGGACCTCGACCGCCTCGAACCCGCAGACGACCCCGGCCTTGTCGTCGGTCACCCCCGGTCCGTAGGCGCGCCCGTCCCGGGTCCGGAACGGCCGGGCGGCGGCGGTGCCGTCGTCGAACACGGTGTCCATGTGGGCCAGCAGCAGCAGTCGCCGTCCGCCGTCGGCGACCGGGCGGCGCCCGGCGCGCCGCCCGACGACCATGTCCCCCAGCGGCGGTCGCGTCCACTCCGGCCCCGGGCGGTGGGGATGGCGCTCGACCGTCCAGCCGCCCGCCTGGAAGCGGGCCTGGCACAGGTCGGCGACCCGGTTCACCCCGTCCGCGCTGAAGGAGCCGGAGTCGATGTTGACCAGCTCGGCGATGCTGGCCAGCACCTCGGGGTAGCGCTCGCGCAGCGGCGCCAGCAGGCAGGCCGGGTCAGCCCGGGGGTCCATCACAGCCCGATGGCGCCGATGACGCCGCGGACGGTGTCGGCCGACCGGCGCAGCCCCTCGGCCTCCTCCTCCGACAGCGGCACCGGGAGCACCGTCTCGACGCCGTCGCGGTCCACCACCGATGGGACCGACAGGCACACGTCGGTGATCCCACGATGGTCCTCCAGCAGCGAGCTGACCGGCAGCACCTGGTGCTGGTCGCGCAGGACGGCCTCGATGATCTGGGTGGCGGCCAGGCCGACGGCGTAGTTGGTCGCGCCCTTGCCGCGGATGACCTCCTCGGCGGCGCCGACCACCCGCCGGACGATGTCGGCCCGGGCGGCCTCGTCCAGCGCCGGCCGGCCGGGGACCTCCCAAGCCAGCAGCGGGATCGACCCGACGGACGCGCTGCTCCACAGCGGGATCTCCGAGTCGCCGTGCTCGCCGGCGATGTAGGCGTGCACGTTCTGCACGGCGACACCGCAGTGCTGGGCGACCAGCAGGCGCAGCCGGGAGCTGTCCAGCACCGTGCCCGAGCCGAAGACGCGGCGCGCGGGCAGGCCCGAGTACCTGAGCGCGGCGTAGGTGACGACATCCACCGGGTTGGTGACCAGCAGCAGGATGGCGTCGGGGGCGACCTCGAGCAGCTGGGGGACCAGGCTGCGGCAGAGCCCGACGTTGGCCGCGGCCAGCTCCAGGCGGGTCTGGCCCGGCTTCTGCTTGGCCCCGGCGGTCACCACCACCAGGTCGGCGCCGCGGCACACCTCGATGTCGTCGGAGCCGATCACGGTGGCCATGGGGACGAACTGCAGCCCGTGGTTGAGGTCCAGCGTCTCGGCCCGTGTCTTGGCCGCGTCGACGTCGTACAGGGCGATGGTCCTGGCCACGCCCCTGATCAGGCAGGCGTAGGCGAGCGTCGCCCCGACGCTTCCCGCCCCAACGACCGCGATCTTGGTGGGGCCCGCCGCCGGCCCGGTCATGGCGGAACCTTAGCCGGACGGCGCGGCGACCGGCAACGCGCGCCGGCCCGCGCCGCCGGATAATGTCTTGGCATGGTGAAGGCCGACCCGGCGGGTCCCGATCCTCTGGGGCGCCCCTCCGGGGTTCCCCAGCCTCCTCCCAGGGCGTCCCTGGTCGAGCTTCGGGTGCTCGACGGGGCCAACCTGTACTTCCCGCGCCCGGCGATCAAGCTCACCCTCGACGTCGCCGGCCTGCTCGCCCTGCCCGAGGAGCCGGCCGCGGCGGCGGCCGCGGCCGCCGGCCTGACGGCCGCCGCGCCAGGCTCGCCAGGCGGCGAGCAGCGCCGGCGCTTCGCCATCCGGCTGCTCGCCCACCTGGTCCGGCGGACCGCGGCCGCGGCCGGGGTGCCGGCGCTGGCCGTTCGGAGCCGGCCCGGCCCCGAGCCGACCCAGGTGGTGGTCGCCTACCCGTGGCGGCGGCAGCAGGCCGCCGAGGCCCTCGGCCTGGCGGTGGCCGAGCTGGCCGCCGCCGCCGGCGCCCCCGACCTGGCCGAGCGGGTCGGGCAGCTGGGGGCGGCCCTTCGCCACACCGAGGCCGGCCCGGCCCCGTCGCTGCCGGTGCCCCGGATCCCGACGGTGGCGGTCACCGGCACCAACGGAAAGACGACGGTGACCCGCCTGATCGCCCACATGGGCATGCGGGCCGGGCTCCATGTCGGCTGGTCCAACACCGACGGCATCTACCTGGACGGCGAGCTGGTCGAGGAGGGCGACTGGTCAGGGCCGGGCGGGGCCGGCCGGGTGCTGGCCCAGCCCGGCATCCAGCTGGCCGTGCTGGAGACGGCAAGGGGCGGCATCCTGCGCCGCGGGGTCGGCGTCGCCCACAACGACGTCGCCGTGGTGACCAACATCTCCGCCGACCACCTCGGCCTCGGCGGCATCCAGACCCTTGACCAGCTGGCCGAGGTCAAGGCGACGATCGTCAGGATCACCCGTGCCAGTGGGTGGGTGGTCCTCAACGCCGACGACCCGCGGACCCTCGCCATGCGCCGGCTGTCGAGGGCGCGCCCGTTCGTGTTCGGCCTGGAGCCGGACGCGCCTGGGCTGCGCGAGGCCCAGAGCGAAGGCGGCCGCGCCGCCACCGTGCTCGACGGCGACCTGGTGGTCCTCACCAGGGGCCGGGTGGAACGGCTGCTGCCGGTCCTTGACGTGCCGGTCACCCTGGCCGGCCTCGCCTCCTTCAACGTGGCCAACGCGCTGGCCGCGGCGGCCGCCGCCATCGCCGCCGGCCTGCCCCGCGAGGCGGTGCTGGACGGCTTGCGCAGCTTCCGGCCCGACCCGGCCCAGAACCCGGGCCGCATGAACGTCCTCGACCTGGACGGCCGAGCCGTGATCGTCGACATGGCCCACAACGAGGCCAGCCTGCTCGCCCTGCTCGAGGTGGCGAGGGGCCTGCGCCTGCCCGGCGGCCGGGTGCTGGCCATGGTCGGCACCGCCGGGGACCGCTCCGACGAGCTGATCCGCTCCCTGGGGGAGCTGGCGGCCAGGGGCGCCGACCGGGTGGTGATCGGCGAGAAGCACCGCTACCTGCGCGGCCGCGACCCGGCCGAGCTGATCGGGCTGCTGCGCGAGGGCGCCGGCACGGTCGGCGTCACCGACATGCCCGACCACCCCAGCGAGCTGGCCGGCCTCGAGGCCCTGGTCGCCGAGTCCGGCCAAGGCGACGTCTGCGCCCTGATGGCTCCGGCCGAGCGCGACCAGATCCTCGCCTGGCTCACCGGCCGGGGGGCCCGGCTCCTCGACCCGGACGAGCTCCGGGCCAGGGTCATGGCGGCCCGCGGGTCAGGGTGAAGGCCTGACCCGTTCCTGCAGCTCCTCCACGATCGCCTCGACCTGGTCGGCGCAGAGCACCACCAGGTCGCCCGGGTTGGCCCGGTCGAGGGCCAGCCGGGACGCCTCCAGCTCGTCGAGGACCACGTCGAGGCTGCGCAGCCGGGCGCCTTCGGCGGCCGAGGCCCGCGCGCCGGCGGCGAGCAGCTCGGCGATCTGGCCGGGCTCGCGGCCGCGCAGGTTGCGGTCCTCGCGCAGGATCAAAGCGTCGAAGTGCCTGGCCGCGACCCCACCGAGTTCGCGGATGTCCTTGTCGCGCCGGTCTCCTGGGCTGGCGATCACGCCGATGCGGCGGTGGGCGATGAAGTCGCCGCCCTTGGGCGGGGTGGCCATGCGGTCGACGAAGTCGCCGAGCATGCGCATGCCGGCCGCGTTGTGGCAGTAGTCGACGATCACCCGGTAGCCGTCCACCTCGAACAGGTTGAGCCGTCCTGGAGCGACCTCGTAGGAGGTGGTGAACGAACGCAGGCCGGCGCGGATGTCATGGACGTGAGCCCCGGCGGCCAGGGCGGCGGCGGCCGCGGCCATGGCGTTGGCCACGTTCATGCGCGCCCGGCCCCCGAACGTCGCCGGGACCGCGGTGGTCGGCGCGATCAGGGTCGAGCGCCGGCCCTGCCGGAGCACGATCCCCTCGCCGAGCCGGCCGCCCTCGAGCACGATGGCCCGCCCGCCCCGGCGGCAGTGGGCGTCGACCAGCTCGCTGCCGCCTTGCATGGAGAAGTAGACCAGCTCGCCCGAGCAGTGCCGGCGCATGCCGGCGACCAGCGGGTCGTCGGCGTTGAGGACGCCGTGGCCGTCGCGGGGAACGGCCTCGATGACCACCTGCTTGACCGCGGCCAGCTGCTTGAGGGTGTCGATGCCGCGCAGGCCCAGGTGGTCGGCGCTGACGTTGAGGACCACGCCGATGTCGTTGCGCTCGTAGCCGAGCCCCTCGCGCAGGATGCCGCCCCTTGCCACCTCGAACACCGCGAAGTCGACCCGCGGGTTCTGCAGCACCATCCGGGCCGAGCGAGGCCCCGAGGCGTCGGCGGCCACCACCAGGCGCTCGTCGATCAGGATGCCGTCGGTGGTGGTGAGGCCGACCTGGCGGCCCATCCCCTTGAAGATGTGGGTGATCATCCGGGCCGTTGTGGTCTTGCCGTTGGTCCCGGTCACCGCGACGATCGGGATGCGGGCCGGGCTGCCCGGCGGGAACAGCAGATCCACCACCGGCTTGGCGACGTACTGCGGCTCGCCGACGGTCGGGTGGGTGTGCATGCGGAAACCCGGGGCCGCGTTCACTTCCACAATTGCCCCGCCCGTCTCCCGGACCGGCTCGGCCAGGTCGGGGGCGATGAAGTCGATGCCGGCGACGTCCAGCCCGACCACCCGCGCAGCCTCCTCGGCGATCTCGACGTTGTCGGGGTGGGCCTCGTCGGTCCGGTCGATCGAGATGCCGCCGGTCGACATGTTGCCGGTCAGGGTCAGCTTGACCATCGTGCCGTCGGGCGGCACGTCGCCCAGCTCGAACCCCTGGTCGCGGACCAGCTCGACCGCGGCCTGGTCGACCCGGATGCGGGTCAGGACCTTCTCGTGGCCGACGCCGCGGCGGGGGTCGGCGTTGGTCTCCTCGACCAGCTGGGCCACGGTCATGCTGCCGTCGCCGATCACGTGGGCCGGCACCCGCTCGGCGACCGCGACCATCTTCCCGCCGACCACCAGCACCCGGTAGTCGTTGCCGGTGACGTAGCGCTCGACCAGCACCGTGCCCCGCCGGGACTCGGCCTGGGCGGCGGGGAAGGCGGCGGCGATCTCCTCCTCGCTCCTGAGGTCGAGGTGGACGCCGCGGCCGTGGTTGCCGTCCAGCGGCTTGACCACCAGCGGGAAGCCGAGCCGGCGAGCCGCCGCCTGCGCATCGTCCAGGCTGCGGACCGAGAGCGAGCGGGGCACGGGCAGGCCGGCGGCGGCCAGCAGCCTGGTCGTCAGCTCCTTGTCGCCGGCGACGTCGACCGCCAGCGAGCTGGTCTTGGAGGTCATGGTGGCCCGGATGCGCTGCTGGTAGATGCCCTGGCCGAGCTGGACGAGCGAGTAGTCGTTCAGGCGCAGCCACGGGATGTCGCGGGTGGCCGCCTCGTCGATGATCGCCTGGGTCGAGGGGCCGAAGGCGGTCCGCTCGGCCTGGAGGATGAAGCGCTCCAGCTCGGCGTCGAAGTCGAAGCCTGCTTCGCGCTCGACCAGGTGGTTGACCAGCCGTACGGCCAGGCGGCCGGCGGCCAGCCCGACCTGCTCGTCGCCGTAGCCGTAGATGACGTTGTAGTGGCCGCGCTTGCCGGCGCCGCGGGTCTTGCCGCGGCGCTGCTCGCCACCGGCCTCCCGCTGGAGCTGGAGGGCGACGTGCTCGGCGACGTGGCCCAGCCAGGTGCCCTCGCGCAGCCGCTCGACGAACCCGCCCCTGCGGCCGACCCCGCAGGTGTGGTCGACCAGGCCGGGCAGCAGGGCCAGCAGGTCGTCGGTGAACCCGGGGATGGTGCTGGAGGGGAAGTCCTCCAGCGACCCGAGGTCGACCAGCAGGTGGATGGCCCGCTCGTAGGACCAGTAGTTGGGGCCGCGGTAGACGCGGCTCTCGAGGATGCGCAGGTCGGGTCGAGGACGGGCCGGCTCCCGCTGCACGTCCTCCGAGGCTTCCCCAGGGGGCTCGTCGGGGGCGGGGCCGGGTTCGTGCGCCGGCGCGGCCAGGTCCTCACTCATTGCGATGCCTCCTGCTCTCCGCCGCCGCGGGCGCTGCGCCGCCTCGCCGTGCGCGGCGCCGGCCAGTCCTCGGCCGCCTCCTGGCGCGCCTGCCGCCGCGGGGTCGAGATCGCCTTCAGCCGGGGCAGCAGGACGCGGGCGCCCAGGTCGAAGCGGTAGCCCGGCGGCAAGGCGTGGAGCACGACGCCCGACACCAGCACCGGCCGTCGTGCCCTGACCTCGAACGCGTCCGACTGGGCCTTGGAGCCGTCGACCACCGTGACCGTCCCCTTGCCGAGCACCTCCAGCACGCCGTCGGGGGTGATGAAGGCGGCGGTGTCCTCGTCGATGCCGATGCCGAGCTGGCTGGGGGACTCCGCGACCAGCAGCAGCAGCCGTCCAAGGCGGTTGCGCTGGCTGAAGTGCTGGTCGATGACCGCGCCTGGCAGTAGCCCGAGGCCGGCCGACATGTGGGCCAGGCGTTGCTTCGGGATCTCGCCTGGGCCGCCGAAGGCGACCATGTGGGAGCTGAGGGCGCTCGCCCCGGCCGAGGTGCCGCCGATGATCGCACCCCGCCGGTGCGCCTCCAGCAGGGCGGCCCCGAGCCGGGTCCCGGCAACCACCATCGACAGCCGGAGCTGGTTGCCGCCGGTCATGAACACCCCGGTGGCGCGGGCGACGGCGTCCACCGGGCCCTGCGCGTCGGCCTCCTCGCGGGTCGAGGGCCGCAGCGGCAGCACCTCGGCCGCGCCCAGCTCGGTGAACACCCGCCGGTACAGACCGAGGACCTCGTCGCCGAGCGAGGAGGCGGTCGCGATCACCGCGATCCGCGCCCGCTCGCCGCCGGCGAGCTGCACGAAGCGGTTGAGGATGGTCCGGTGGCCGAGCTTGTCCTCCGCACCGCCGATGGCCACGAGGACGCCGGCTCCGGCCCGGGCAACGTCGGAGGGCATGTGGCAGTCTAACAACCCGACCGCTTACACCTGCTTGATGGCTTGGCGGATTACCATCTTGCCATGCGTGTGCTGGTCGTCGAGGACGAAGCCGACCTGGCCGACGCGATCGCGCGCGGTCTGCGTCGGGACGGCTACGCCGTCGACGTCGCCTACGACGGCGACGAGGCGGTCGACAAGGCGACCATCAACGACTACGACGTCGTCTGCCTCGACCTGAACCTGCCGCGCATCGACGGCATCGAGGTGGTGCGGCGCATCCGGGCCGACAGTCGACGCCCCTCCCCGCGGGTGCTGATGCTGACCGCCCGCGACAGCACCCGCGACCGGATCGCCGGCCTTGACGAGGGGGCCGACGACTACCTGGTCAAGCCGTTCGACTTCGACGAGCTGAAGGCGCGGGTGCGCGCCCTGCTGCGCCGCGACGCCGGCCGTTCCGGGGCGCTGCTGCGGGTTGCCGACATCGAGCTGGACAGCTCGAGGCACGAGGCCCGCCGTGGCGGCCACCAGCTGCCGCTCACCCCCAAGGAGTTCGCGCTGCTGCGCTACTTCATGTCGAGGGCCGGGCAGGTGCTCAGCCAGGAGGACCTGCTGGAGCACGTCTGGGACGAGAACGCCGACCCCTTCACCAACACCGTCCGGGTCACCGTGATGACGCTCCGCCGCAAGCTGGCCGACGCGGGCGACAGCCAGCCGATCGAGACCGTCGTTGGTCGCGGCTACCGCCTGCGCGAGCAGCCGTGAACCCGCCCGGCTGGCTGGTCGACCGGCTGCCGGAATGGGCGCGGTCGATCCGCTTCCGCTACACCTTGCTGTACTCGGCGGTGCTGTTCGGGCTGGCCGCCTTCGTGGTCGCGGCCCTGTACCTGGTGCTGCTGATGGCCCTGCGGGGCGAGCCGGTGTCGACCGGGAACCGCGGGAAGATCTGCGACTTCCAGCAGGTCCCGCCACAGTGCTTCACCATCGACGTCTTCTCGGCCCGTGAGCTGGAGCGCAGGGTCAACACCCAGACCCTGGCCAAGCTCCGCAACTACTCCTTCGGCGCCCTCGGGGTGCTGTTCGTGGCCAGCCTCGGCGTCGGCTGGGTGGTCGCGGGGCGGGTGCTCCGCCCCATCGGCCGGATCACCGCGGTGGCCCGGGACATCCAGGCCACCGACCTGTCCCGCCGCATCGAGCTGCCCGGTCCCGACGACGAGCTGAAGCAGCTGGCCGACACCTTCGACGCGATGCTGGCCCGGCTGGACGCCGCCTTCGCCGCCCAGCGCCAGTTCGTCGCCGACGCCTCCCACGAGCTGCGCAACCCGCTGGCCATCATCCGCACCAACGTCGACGTCGCCCTTGCCGACCCGCACGCCGACCCCGACGACCTGCGCCACGCCATCACGGTGGTGAAGCGGGCCAGCGACCGCATGGCCCGGCTGGTCGACGACCTGCTCGCCCTCGCCAGGCGGCAGGAGCCGGTCTTCGAGCACGAACCGGTCGACCTGGGAGCCGCCGTCGCCGAGGCCAGCGACGACTTCGTGGTCCCGGCCGCGGCCCGCAGCATCGTGCTCGACCGGGCGATCGCCCCTGAGGTGATGGTGACCGGCGACCGGGACGCGCTCAAGCGGGCCGTCGCCAACCTGCTCGAGAACGCCGTCCGCCTCGCCCCCGCCGGTTCGCGCATCAGCCTGGCCACCGGCAGCGAGGGCGACAGCGCATGGATCGCGGTCGCCGACGAGGGCCCGGGCATCGCCCTCGATGACCAGGCCCACGTGTTCGACCGGTTCTGGCGCGCCGACAAGGCGCGCTCCCGGGCCGACGGGGGCACCGGGCTCGGCCTGGCCATCGTCCGCCAGATCGTCGAGAGCCACGGCGGTCAGATCCGCCTCCAATCCAAGGTCGGCGTCGGCTCCTCGTTCGTGATCTGGCTCCCGATCGCCTCCACTGCCCCCGACCCGAGCTCCCGCCCTTCCTCGACCCCCGCCCTCACCCCCGCCGACCGGGCCCGCACCCGCCCCTCGTTCGACCCCCCTCGGACTGACCACCAAGTTCGACCCCCC
>DATHIG010000350.1:0-3169 GCA_035490035.1 Actinomycetes bacterium | reverse complement strand
GCCTGCTCCTTGTGGCCAGCCAGGCCCTTGGCGACGAGCTGGTCGCCCAGGGATACCCACGGGAGCGGGTCCGGGTGGTGCCCCCCGGCCGCGACCTGCCGGTCTCCTCCGGGCGCTCCGCTGTCGACCTTCGCCGGGGACGCCAGGCCGGGCTGCTGTGCGTGGCCAACTGGGTCGAGCGCAAGGGCATCCTGGAGCTGCTGGAAGCCGTGGCAGGGCTCCCGGAGCGGCTGGCCACGCTGCACCTGGTCGGCGACCACCAGGCCGATCCGCGGTACAGCGCCCGCGTCCGCGCCCGGCTGTCGCGGCCCGACCTGACCGGCCGGGTGGTGGTCCACGGTCCGGTACCGGCGGAGCAGGTGGCGGTCCTGTACCGGGAGGCCGACGTGTTCGTCCTGCCCAGCCTGCGGGAGCCCTACGGGACGGTCTGGGGTGAGGCGATGGCCGCCGGTCTGCCGGTGGTCGGCTGGTCGGCCGGCAACCTGCCCCACCTGGCCGAGCACGGCCGGGAGGGGCTGCTGGCCTCCCCGGGTGACGTGGCCGGGTTGCGCCACGCCCTCGGCCGGCTGTCCGAGGATGGCGATCTGCGGCGGAGGTTGGCCGCGGCGGCGGCGCGCAGGGCCGCCGCCCGGCCGACCTGGGCGCAGTCGGCCGACCTGTTCTTCGGAGCGCTGCGTGAGGCCGCCCTGGTCGATCACGCCACCGGGCCGGCATAGCCGCCGAACTCCGAGGGGGATTCCCACACCCGAACCGCCAGCGTGTCGGCCCCGGCCTCCCGGATTGCCGGGGTCAGGCTCTGGTGCGCCCAGCGGGCCAGGATCTCCACCGTCACCGCCTCGGCCTGGGGCGGGCGGATCTCCTCCAGGTCCCTGCCTTCGATCCGCGCGGCCATCGCCTGCATGGTGGACCGGAGCACGTCGAGGTCGCAGACCATGGCGTGCTCGTCCAGCTCGCCTCGGCCGACCTCGACGTCGATCCGGTAGTCGTGGGAGTGGAGCTCCCCCTCCGGCCCTGGGACGGGCAGCCGATGCTGGGCCCGGACCGTGACGCTGGACCCCACCTCGTAGCCGACCTTCATCGTGGTCCTCCTCGTGAGGTTGCCCGCACGCTCAGCGGTACCGCAGCGCGGCGTGGATCAGGCCATCGTCCTTCCGGTCGGCGTGGGCGTAGGCCTCGGCGGCCCGCTCGAACGGGAACTCGTGGGTGCACAGGACGCCGAGGGGCAGCTCGCGGGCGAGCCGCCATGCCACCTCGGCCCGGCGGCCTCGGTCCCATCTGGAGGTGAGGGCCGCTGGGAGGGTGGAGACCTGGGTGCTGCGGATGGCCAGCCGCCGGCGGTGGAACGCGGCGCCCAGGGGGAGAGCGGCCGGCCTGGTGCCGTACCAGGAGCAGACCAGCGCGGTTCCCTCGTGCGCCAGCAGCCCCAGGGACGCGGCGAGGCCCTTGGGGCTCCCACTGGCCTCGATCACCAGGTCGGCACCCCGCCCTCCAGTTCCTTCGGCCACGGCGTCGGCGACCTCGCCAGGGACCAGGCCTCGCACCCCGAAGGTTTCGGCGGCGGCCCGCCGGGCCGGCAACGGCTCCGAGCCGAGGACCTCTGCCCCGGCCCGGGCCAGCAGCACGGCGACAAGGGTGCCGACCGCGCCCAAGCCGACCACCACGGCGACCTCTCCCAGGCGGGGCCCGGCATCAAGGCAGACCTGGAGAGCCGTCTCGACCAGGGGATACAGGGTGGCGGTGCGAGGATCCAGCCGGTCGACGGCAACCGCCTCGCGGGCGTCGACGACGAACCGGTCCTGATGGGGGTGGAGGGCGAAGACGAGCTGGCCCTCGGTGAGGGACCCTGCGGGCTGGACGACCCGGCCGACCGCGCTGTAGCCGTAGCGGAACGGATAGGTGAACGTGCCGGCCATGGAGCCGAGGGTTTCGTCCAGGGGGAGGTCGGGATCGATCTCGCCCCGGTAGGCGAGCAGCTCGGTCCCGCTCGAGATCCCAGACCATTCGGTGGCCACCAGGACACATCCCTGGGCCGGCGTCGGGAGGTCCACCTCCCGCACCTCGACCCGTCGGGGAGCCACGAAGTGGACCGCGCGGGCCTTCACCAGGGCCACCGCCCAGCGCTCAGGGGCCGACCGTCCACCCATGGTCGCTGGCGCATGAGACCCTGCTACCCGACCCGTTCCTGGACAAAACGTTTCAGGTGCCGACAGGCAGGTGATAGCTAGCACGATGCTCCCGCCGCCCCAGGAGGTTGCCCGCCTCCCCTTGCCCACCTGGGCCGGGGAGTTCGACCTTCGCGCCTTCCAGGGGGCTTCGGGCAACCTGTACCTCCTGTTCGCCCGTGGGGACATCGGAGACGGCCGCGGTGTCCTGCTCCGCCTGCACTCCGGCTGCCTCACCGGCGACGCCCTCGGGTCGCTCCGCTGCGACTGCGGCCCGCAGCTCCGGCTGGCCATGCGGCGGATCGCCGCCGAAGGCCGAGGGCTGCTGCTGTATGTCCCCGGCCATGAGGGACGCGGGGTGGGGCTGGTCGAGAAGCTTCGGGCATACATCCTGCAGGACTTGGGCCACGACACCGTGCAGGCCAACCTCCGGCTGGGGCTGCCGGTCGACAGCCGGGACTACCAGGAGGCCGCCCAGGTCCTGGTCGCCAGCGGCGTGCGCAGCGTCCGCCTGCTCAGCAACAACCCTGACAAGGCCCATGCCCTTGACCGGGCAGGCATCCTGATCGAGGATCTCGTGCCGATCCAGACCGCGCCCCACCTCCGCAACCGCGGCTACGTCGAGACCAAACGTGCCCGGCTCGGTCACCGGAGGCCGGGTGGGGAACCCCTGGCAGCAGACGACGGCCTCGACGGGCAGGACAACGCGCTGGACGCCACCGCGCTCCTCGGCGAGGTCCATCCCGGCCCCGACCGCCCCTACGTCGTGCTCAAGTACGCCCAGACGCTGGACGGCCGGATCGCCACCAGCAGCGGGGAGGCGAAGTGGATCAGTGGCCCCGGGGAGCGCCGCATCTCCCATGCGCTACGGGCGGCCTGCGACTCGGTGGCGGTCGGTGCTGGCACCGTGCTGGCCGATGATCCCCTGCTCACGGTGCGCATGGTCCCCGGCGCGTCCCCGATCCGGGTGATCCTCGATTCCACCTTACGGCTCCCGACCACAGCTC
>DATHIG010000349.1:0-4257 GCA_035490035.1 Actinomycetes bacterium | reverse complement strand
GTGATCTGCATCGAATGCACGTAGCGGGCGTTCCAGACCGGCTCCAGCATCGCGTTGGCGAAGCGGAGGTAGAGGATGTTCTGGATCGGCTCCTTGCCCAGGAAATGGTCCATCCGGAAGATGTCGTCCTCGGCGAAGTGGCGGTGCAGGACCCGGTTCAGCTCGCGGGCCGATGCCAGGTCGCGGCCGAACGGCTTCTCGACGACCACCCTCGCCCCGCTGGCCCCGCCGCTGGCGGCCAGTCCCTCGGTGACGGTGGCGAACATGCTGGGCGGGATGGCCAGGTAGTGCAGCGGCCGCTCGGCGTCGCCGAGCGCCTTGCGCAGCTGCTGGAAGGTCTTGGGCTCGGCGTAGTCGCCGTCGATGTAGCGCAGCAGCGAGGCCAGCTTGGCGAACGCCTGCTCGTCGACCTTGCCGTGGTGCTCGAGGCTCTCGCGGGCCCGGGCCCGCAGCTGCTCCAGATCCCAGCCCGACCTGGCCACCCCGATGATCGGGACGTCGAGCCGGTGGCGCTGGACCAGGCCCTGGAAAGCCGGGAAGACCTCCTTGTAGGCCAGGTCGCCGGTGGCGCCGAAGAACACGATCGCGTCGGAGCGCTGGTCGCCGATCGGAATCCCTCCTTGCTGGGCCATGTCCAGGGCGAGAATGATCGCATGACGATGGAGGGCGACGCCGGCAGAGACCTGACCAGGCGGGGCTGGGCCGTGCTGGCCCTGGCGGCGCTGCTGCTGCTGGTCGCCGGGCTGGTGCGGGTGGTGGTCGGCAGCGGGGAAACGCTCTTGCACCTGCTGGTCGGGACCGTCGTGAGCCTCGCCATCATGGCGGCGGCGGCATGGTGGGCGTTCACCACCCGCAGGGTGTGGAAGCGGTGGATCAACCTGGCCATCGCCGGCCTGGCGGTCGCCAACGTGGTCCTCGGGCTGGTGGAGCTGAGCGTCGGGCAGGCCGCCGGAGCCCTGGCCATCGTCGCCGGGGTGCTCGGGTACGCGGCGGCGGCCAGGCGGGCGCTGCAGCCAGCCGGGCCGCCGCCAGCCGGGCCGCCGCCAGCCGGACTCCCGCCAGCCGGACTCCCGCCAGCCAGGCTCCGGCCAGCCAGGCTCCGGCCAGCCAGGCTCCGGCCAGCCAGGCTCCGGCCAACCAGGCTGTGGACAGCCGCAAGCCCGCCGCCCGCCGGCCCGCTACGCTCCCCCTCCGGGGGTCCCAGCGGCCAGGGGCAGGGTTCCCACGCGCCGTCCAGGCCTTGGCTGCTGGTCAACCCCAGGTCGGGGGGCGGCAAGGCGGAACGGTTCGGCCTGGTCGGCGCCGCCGAGGCCCGCGGCGTGCAGGTGCACGTGCTGGCGGCCGGCGACGACCCGGCGGCCCTGGCCCGCCAGGCGGTCGCCGCCGGGGCGGATGCGCTCGGTGTGGCCGGCGGCGACGGCTCGCTCGGCCTGGTGGCCGCGGTGGCGGTGGAGGCCGACGTGCCGTTCGTCTGCGTGCCCGCCGGCACCCGCAACCACTTCGCCGGCGACCTGGGGCTGGACCGGTCCAACCCGGTGGCCGCACTCGACGCCTTCGCCGGCCCGGAGCGCCGCGTCGACGTCGGCGTGGTCGGGGACCGGGTGTTCGTCAACAACGTGTCGCTGGGGGCCTACGCCGACCTGGTCGCCGACCCCCGCTACCGGGCGGGCAAGCTCGCCACCGCGCACGCCGTCCTGCCGGCCTCGCTGCGCGGCGAGCGCGCCCTGCTCCAGGTCGACCTGCGCGACGCCGAGGGCGGACAGCACCCGGACGTGCTGGTGCTGCTGGTCGCCAGCAACCGCTACGAGCTGAACGGTGTCCGTGAGCGGCTGGACGGCGGGGTGCTGCAGGTGTCGGCCCTGCGGGCCAGGACGGGCGCGGCCCTTGCCGGCCTGGCGACCAGGATCGCCGCCAGAGGCGGCCGCGCTCCCCGCGGCGCCGGCTGGGCGCAGTGGACGACCACCTCCCTACGGGTCGAGGCCACGCTCGCCCGCCTGCCCGCCGGGATCGACGGGGAGGCCGCCATCCTGGAGTCGCCGCTCGAGTTCCGGCTGCTCCCCCAGGCCCTGCGCGTGCTGGTGCCCCCGACCCTCGGGCCGGCGGCCGGACGGCTCCGCCTCCAGAGCTGGCCGACGATCCGGCGCCTGCTGGCCATTGCCGCCGGCCGCCACACCGGCCCCTGAGCCGATGAGTCGGATTTCGATCCCCTACGAGGCGCGCAGGCTGCGCAGGCGGGCCAACTCGGCGTTGAGCTCGTTGCCGACCAGGATGGCCACGCTGGAGAAGTAGGTCCACAGAACGGTCGCGACCACGGCCTCGACGGCCCGGCCGATGAGCACCACCTGGGCGTTGTTGACGACCACCCCGGTCGGCGCGCCGCCGCTGAGGGCCAGGTAGATCCGGAAGGCGACGGCGGCCAGGATCCACAGGATCACACCGAGGATGGCCCCCGGGATCAGATGGCGCCAGGCATGCCTGACGGAGGGGGCCAGGCGGTACAGGCAGAGCAGGAACGCGACCAGGACCAGCAGGACCACCGGCCAGCGGCCGATGTACCAGGCGGTCGCCAGGGCGCGGCTGACACCGAACTCGGTGGCAAGGTGCTCGTCGAGGAACGGTGCGTCGACCATGATCCCGAGGGTCAGGACCACCACCACCACCGAGACGAAGGCGAAGGCGAGCGCGATCAGCCGCTGGGAGATCGACAGGCGCTGGTGCTTGTCGTGGTAGGCGGTGTCGAGGGCGCGGCTGGTGGCGGCGAACAGCCGGCCGGCCAGCCACCAGGTCAGCAGGAGCCCGCCGATGGCCGCACCCCCCTTCTGCTGGCTCAGCTGCGCCCTGACGAACGGGTAGACCACCCCGTCGGTGAGCTTTGGGCTGATGACGACCCGAACCACTGAGATGGCGGTGTCCTGGCCCCTGGCGATCTTCTCCGGGCCGACGAACCGCTGGATCTGGCCGAGAGCGGCGCCAACGGCCACGGTCAGCGGGACCAGGGTCAGCATGGCGAAGAAGGACATCTCGGCGGCCGGTCCGTTGACACGGTGGCGTAACGCGGTCCGGAGCACGTGGACGCCGAGCTGCCAGGGGTTGTACCCGAACAGCCGCTGGGGGCGGCGCTCGGCCCACGCCAGGATGCGATCCGCCGGGGTAGCCACCGCCTCACCCCCGAGATGATCGATCAACCAGCGCGATTCCCCAATCATTGTGGCAAGAGCGGGCGGCGCGTCAACGCGGCCCCGATGGTGGCTAGTGCGGTGACCACAAACGATCACCGGGTTGGTCACTCAGCCCGGGGCTGAGGACGACCCCACCACCGACAGGTGTCGTTCACGCCGTACCCGGGCATGTTCCCGACGCTGCGCGGCCAGCACGTCCGGGTGCCGGTTGTTCGCGTTGCGCCACCGCAGATACGTGTGCAACTCCCGCCCTCGCCCTCCCCACCGGCCGAACTATGATTCGGCCTCGGGCTTCCAAGATCCGTGGAGGATACGCATGAGTGATGTGGGCACCGGCACCGGCAAAGTGGTCGTGAACAGGGCGATGTCGCTGGACGGCTTCATCGCCGGTCCTGGCCACGCGATGGACTGGATCGCCGAGTACCTGCCTGCGGACGCGTTCCCGGAGGTCATGGCGGCCACGGGCGCCATGCTCGTCGGCCGGGGCACGTATGAGGTCGCCAAGCGTATGGCCGACCAGGACACCACCTACGACGGGGGAGCACAGTTCGTCCTCACCCACAAGCCTCCCGACGAGCCGGACCCTACGGTCACGTTCCTCACCTGTGGACTTGAGGAAGCCGTTGCCACGGCACGCAGCGCCGCGGGCGACAAGAACCTGGAGATCCTCGGTGCCGACGTGGCCGCCCAGTGCCTGCAGCGCGGGCTCGTCGACGAGATCCTGGTGTATGTCCTACCGGTGCTACTCGGCGACGGCGTCCGCTTCTCGCCCCCAAGCCTCGACAGGATCGACCTGGAACCTTCAGCAACACCCAGTCGGGCGCCGTCACGATGCTCCGCTTCCGCGTGCGAAAGTAGGCGCGGCCCTCCAACAGCTAGTGCGCTGTCCCTGAACGTTCGCCGGGTGTGATCAGGCGGCTTGGGTTCGGGGGCGACCCCAGCGTTGCTGGCGCTCACTGCGGATGCGGGCGCGTTCGCGGCGTTGCGCGGCCAAGACGTCGGGGTGGCGGGCGTTGGCGTTGCGCCAGCGCAGGTATGCGTGCAGGCGGCGGGCCAGAGCGGGGTGGCTTTCGTGGTC
>DATHIG010000348.1:0-3009 GCA_035490035.1 Actinomycetes bacterium | reverse complement strand
TGGTCCTGACCACCCTGCTGGCGGCCGCGGTCGCCATCGCCCTGTGGCGCCTGACCCGGTTGGGCGTGCTGGTCGTGCCGCTGACCGTCCCCCTGGCCGTCGCCTTCGGGCTGGCGGCCTACCGGAGCCTCGGCCATGCTCGGCGGGACGGGTTCCTCTATGCCCGGATCGGGGTCCCGATCCGGGTGACGACGGTGGTCCCGGTGGCCAAGGCCCAGAGCGGCAGCGTGCGCTCCTCCCCCTTGCAGCGCCGGGCCGGCCTTGCCACCCTGCATGTCGACGTGGCCGGCGGCGGGTCGACCCCCCGGGTCGTCGACACGGCCGAGGCAACCGCCGAGGAGCTGCTCCAGGTCGTGCTGGGTCGCCCAAGGGCCTGAGCCGGCCTCACGGCCCGTCGAGCGCGCCGATGGCCGATGTGAGGGCCGCGCCGACGTCGCCGACCAGGAGATGGCGGCCGTCCTCGACCACCTGGCGGCCACCGGCCACCACCGAGGTGACGTCGGCGGCGGTGGCCGCGAACACCAGGTGGTCAACGGCCTCGCTGGGGCGGACGCCGGCCAGCCGCACCGAGTCGAGCCGCACGCTGACCAGGTCGGCCAGCCGGCCGGGGGCCAGCCGTCCGGCGTCCCAGCCGAGCGCGTCCATGCCGGCCTCGGTGGCCGCGGCCAGCAGGTCGGCCGGGCGGTGGTGGCCGCGCCGCCCGGTGGCCAGCCGCTGGTCCAGCTCGACCGCCCTGGCCTCCTCGAACAGGTCGACGACGGCGTGGCTGTCGGAGCCGAGGCAGAGCGGGCTCCCGGCGCCGGTCAGGGCGCGGGCCGGCCCGATCCCGTCGGCCAGGTCGCGCTCGGTGGTCGGGCACAGGCAGGCGGTGGTCCGGGTGGCGCCCAGCCTGGCGATGTCCTCGCCGGTCAGATGGGTGGCGTGGACCGCAGTGGTGCGCGGGCCGAGCACCCCGGCCGACTCGGCCAGGGCCGCCGGGGTGCGGCCGGTGGCGGCCAGGCAGGCCTGGTTCTCGGCCGGTTGCTCGGACAGGTGGAGGTGCAGGGGGGCGTCGCGGTCCGCGGCCCAGGCGGCCACGGTCGCCATGGCCTGCGGGTCGACCGCCCTGACACTGTGGATGCCGGCGGCGACCCGCACCCCGGGCCCGTCGCGCAGCCCGCCGGCCCGCTCGGCCCAGGTCTCGGCGTCGCCGTCGCCGAAGCGGACCTGGGGGCCGGCAAGGGGTTCGCCGCCAAGGCCGGCCCGGAGGTAGCAGGTGTCGATCAGGGTCAGCCGGACCCCGGCCTGGCCGGCCGCCTCGACCAGGGCCTGGCCCATCTGGTTGGGGTCGGCGTAGGGGCGGCCGGCCCGGTCGTGGTGCAGGTAGTGGAACTCCCCGACGGCGGTGATCCCGGCAAGCGCCATCTCGGCGTAGGCCGCCCGGGCCAGGTCAAGGTAGCTGTCCGGATCGAGCTTGCCGGCCACCTGGTACATCAGCTCCCGCCAGCTCCAGAAGTCCCCCCGCTGCTGGTGGGTGCGGCCGCGCAGGGCCCGGTGGAAGGCATGGGAATGCCCGTTGGCCAGCCCCGGGACGGTGATCCCGGCCAGCCGGGTCGCCCCCGGCGGCGGGTCGGCCCCCTCGCTCACGGCCGCGATCCGTTCCCCCTCGACCTCCACCAGCACCCGCTCGGCCACGCCCCGCTCCGGACCCAGCCAGGCCAGCTCCGCGTGCCACGCGGTCAGCGGCACGCCAGCTCCTCGATGACGGCGGCGAGGGCCTCGACCCCGGCCAGGCAGTCGTCGAGGTCGGCGGTCTCGGCGGGGCTGTGGCTGGTGCCGGTCGGGTTGCGGACGAACAGCATGGCGGTCGGGACGGTGGGGGCCAGCGCGCCGGCGTCGTGGCCGGCGGCGGTGGGGAGCTCCACCGGCTCGAGGCCGCGCCCGCGCAGGCAGGCGTCGAGCCGGTCGGTGAGGTCGCGGTCGAAGGCGACCGCCGGGCTGCGCGACTCGCAGTCCAGCTCGACGGCCAGCCCGTTGCGGCCGGCGGCCTCCTCGACCGCGGCCTGGAAGGCGGCCAGCAGCCAGTCGAGGACCTGGTCGCGCTCGGCCCTGGCGTCCAGCCAGGCCAGCACCCGGCCGGCGACCGAGTTGCCGGAGTTGGGCTCGACCACCACCCGGCCGACGGTCGCGACCGCGCTCAGCTCGGTGGCGGCCGCCCGTGCGGCCAGGACGGCCGCGGCCAGGCCGAACATCGGGTCGCGCCGGTCCTCCAACCGGGTGGTGCCGGCGTGGTTGGGCTCGCCGGTCAGGGTGAGCCGCCAGCGCCCGTGGGGCCAGATGCCGGCGCCCAGCCCGACCGGCTGGCCCAGGTCGACCAGGCCACGTCCCTGCTCGACATGGAGCTCGACGAAGGCGGCCAGCCGGCCCAGCCGCTCCGGGTCGGGCCGGACGGCCTCCGGGTCCAGGCCGGCCGCGGCCAGCGCCTCGGCCACGGTGATGCCGTCCTGGTCGACCCGGTCGAGCACGGCCGCCGGGTCGAGGCCGCCCGCGAGCAGTCGGCTGCCGAAGGTCGGCACCCCGAACCGCCCGCCCTCCTCGTCGGCGAACCCGACCACCGCCACCGGGCGACGGGGCTCCACCCCCCGCCTGGCCAGCTCGCCCACCGCGACCAGCCCGCTGACCACCCCGAGTGCGCCGTCGTAGGCCCCACCCCCTCGCACGGTGTCCAGGTGGCTCCCAACCGCCACCACCCCACCGAGCTCCCCCGTCTGCCCCGGTTCCGCACCTGGGCCCCCGGTGGGGGAACGTAGCGGACGGACCGGCGACGTTCCGGGAGCCGTCCACAGCCGCTCCCCGGCGGCCTTCGAGCTGTGGGGCCCGCCCCACCAGGCCCAGAGGTTGCCGGCGGAGTCCCGGTCGACGGTGAGGCCGCGGGCGGTGGCCTCGGCCTCGAACCAGGACCTGGCCGCGCGGTCCTCGTCGGTCCAGGCGAGGCGGGTCCAGCCGCCGGCCGGGTCCCGGCCGATCGCG
>DATHIG010000347.1:0-2166 GCA_035490035.1 Actinomycetes bacterium | reverse complement strand
GATGGCGCTGACGATGGCGGTGCCGGTGAGGTCCTCGGCCTGGTGGCGGTCGCCGACCGCGGCCATGAAGAAGCGGTACAGGGCGGGTGCGTAGGCGGTGTAGACGCGGGTCACGGCGGCCGGCTCGCGGCGGCGCGCAGCGGCCAGGTCTGTCGGGGTCAACCCGACCCTGGACCCCGCCTCCTGCTCTCCCCCGAACCCGAGCACTCCTGCCCCCCGAACCGGAGCTTCTGCGCCTCATCCGCCCGGTGAGGCTATCCCATGCACCCGCCACCGGCCAGGCAAGTGGCCGGCGACACCCCGGGCGGCCCGGCCCCCCTCGGGATTGGCGTCTTGTCCACATCGAAAACCTTGATCTTGAAAATGCCGCTCAAGCCGCCGCAGAATGCCACCGATGTAATTACGATCGTGACGTTCCAAACAACCCGCAAGCGTGCGACCCGGACGCCTCGCTGCACCGGTGAGGAGGCAAATGGATGGGCCCGATCCCCGTCGAGATACAGCCTTGGTACGAGCAGGCAGCCTGCCTTGACAAGGATGCCGACTGCTTCTTCCCGGAGAAGGGCGGTTCCACCCGGGCCGCCAAACGCATCTGCCAGACCTGCTCGGTCCAGACCGAGTGCCTCGAGTACGCGCTGGCCAACGACGAGCGGTTCGGCATCTGGGGCGGCCTGTCCGAGCGCGAGCGGCGCCGCCTCAAGCGCCGCGCCTCCTGACAGCGGCCCAGCCGGCAGGGGAGCCGTCCAGGCGGGCGGTCATATTTCGCGCATTCTGACCGCCCACCCGGACGGCCGCCCAATCCCGTCGGCCGGAATTCGCCGACCAACGCCCGATTTGCGTCACTCGCGGGGTGCCTTGGGGCCGCTTGACCGTGACGTGCTAGCATTCGCGGACGCCCGTGGGGGAGCTGGGAACCCTACGGGCCTTTCGGTTCGCGCCCGGCAACCCCTGGCCGGGGAGGCGTCGAGAGGAAGGTCGTGCCAGCCAGTCAGCCTCGGGTCATTGCGATCGTCGTCAACCACAACGGGCGGGCGTTCCTCCGCGACACCTTTCGTGGCCTGGCCGCCCAGACCCGAGCGATCGACGACGTGCTGGTCGTGGACACCGGGTCGACCGACGGCAGCGCCGACTGGGCCCGCTCCCGCCTCGGGGACGACGCCGTCATGGCGGTCAGGGGGCAGTTCGGCCGGGCGGTGATGTCGGCCCTGCGCGACCCGCGCACCTCGGGGATGGACTGGCTGTGGCTGCTGCACGACGACTGCGCCCCTGAGCCGGAGGCGCTGGAGCGGCTGCTGGCCGAGGCCGAGTCGCGGCCGAGCGCCTCCATCCTCGGCCCCAAGCTGGTCTCGTGGGCCAACCCGGACCGGCTCCAGGAGATCGGCTTCTCGATCGACCGGACCGGCAGGGCGGTCTCGCCGATCGAGGACGACGAGATCGACCAGGGCCAGCACGACCAGATCCGCGACGTGTTCTTCGTCAACACCGCCGGGATGCTGGTACGGCGCGGGGCCCTGCTCAACGTCGGCGGCTTCGACGAGCGCATGCCGGCCTTCCGCGACGACCTCGACCTGTGCTGGCGGACCCACCTGACCGGCGGGCGGGTGCTGGTCGTGCCCCAGGCCCGGGTCCGCCATTTCGCCGCCGCGGCCTCGCGCAGCCGGCGCACCCGCGCGGTCAGCCACCCCCGCTACCTGATCGAGCGTCACACCACCGCGACCATGCTCAAGGCGACCAGCCTGCGCAAGCTTCCTGTCGCCCTGCTGCTGGCGATGGTCGGGGCGCTGGTCCGCGCGGCCAGCCTGGCCCTGACCGGCAGGCCGGCCGACGCGCTCCAGGTGCTGTGGGCGTGGGGCTGGAACGTGAAGGAGCTCCCGGTCACGATCGTCAACCGGCGCCGCCTGCAGCGCCGCCGCAAGGTCGACGACAGCGCCCTTGCCGCCCTCCGGGCCCCGGGTGGCCAGCGCCTGCGCGCCCTGCTCCGCGGGATGCTCGAGCTGGTCTACGGCGCCGAGGTCGGCGCCCATGTCGCCCAGCGCGTCGACGACAGCGGCGAGGAACAGGACATGCCTGCCACCGGGGTGTCGGTGCTGCGGGTGGTCGCCGGCCACCCGGTCGCCTTCATGGTCGCCGGCTTCGCCCTGATCATGGCCATCTCGCTGCGCTCGG
>DATHIG010000346.1:0-2028 GCA_035490035.1 Actinomycetes bacterium | reverse complement strand
CGGTGCGCCTGGACCCGCACGCCGTCGTACTTGTACTCGGCCGCGCACTGCCCGCCCAGTTTGGCCAGGATCTCTGCGGCGTCCGATAGCCGCTGGGCGAGCATGGCCCGAACCGGGTTGCCGGGGCGCACCTGGAGCTGCCCGACCGCCGGCAACCCGCCGCCGGCCAGAGTGGAGGCGACAAGGCCGAGGTCGCAGCAGATGTTGTAGGCGCGTTCCAGCGCCGGCCGGGCGGCCCGGCCACCGGCGTGTACCAGCGCGAGCGCGTCCAGGATGGTGGGGGTTCCGATTCCCAGCCGCAGCCCGCCGGTGACCAGGCGCAGCAGGTAGCGGGCCTCCAGCGGGGTGGCCTGGGCGAGCAGGCCGGCCAGCAGGTCCAGCTTGCGGCCCTGCGAGCCCTGCCCTTCGGCCTGGGCGATCTGGCGGAGGGTGTCGACCACGACCGCGACTGGCAGGCTGGCGGGCCGGTCGCCGGCGGTGGCGGCGAGCAGCTGCTCGCCGGCCTGGCCAAGGTCGCCGGTCTCCCGCAGGCTGAGGATGACCTGCTCGGGGCCGGCGCCGGTCGCGGTGGCGACCGCGCGGACGGCGAGCTTCTCGGCCAGGCCGAGATCAACGCCGGCGAACTCCGGCGCGATCAGGCCCTGACACAGGTAACAGACCGTGCCCAGCAGCTCGGCGGGGGTCTGGGCGAGCAGGACCGCGAGCCGGTCGATCAACACCAGCCGGCCGCTGGCCTGCTCCAAGTCGCGGTACGCCTCGGCGACGACCTCGTACTGCACGACGCTCCCCTCGCTCTTGAACAACCACCCGGCGACGGTGCCGGCAGGTAGGGCAACGCTACGGCGGCGAACCCGCGACACCGCCAAGACTGGGTACTGGATCCACGTCTCAGCCCTGCCCCAACCAGGCCGGCCGACCGGATTCACCACAATCGGCCCAATGGCTTCCTGCCGACCTTCGACCAGTTCCTCCCTACGTTTGCTTTCGCCCCACAGAGGGTCTCGTACCGTTGCTGTGCAGGAGCAGGCGTGGACTCCGGTCCCATGGCAGGCGCTCGAGGAGGGGGTCCCGGATTTCTGCGAGGCCGCGGGTGGGTTCGATTGGGAGCATCAGAGCGGATGGTGATCGCTCTGAGCCGGGACGTTAAGCCCGGGAAGGCCCGGTCGAACGGGGCCGCGCTATTGCGGCATAGCGGTCATTTGATGACGTCACGGCGCTGGGCTGCCTCGGGTCATGAGGATCCGGCTGCGCGATCAGGCCGCAGAGGCGGCGCGCGCCTTGTTGTCGGAGGGCTGGGGCAGGATGTGGCCATGTCCGTGACAGCTCGCCTGGACCTCGCCATATTCGACGCGGCGGACATCGAAAAGGTCGGTTCGTTCTACGCCGAGCTCACCGGTTGGGACGTCGTCCGGAAGGATTCCGACCGGTTCGGCGTGCGGACTCCGGACGGCCAGGAGATCGAGTTCCAGCGCGCACCGGACCACGTCGCGCCGCAGTGGCCCGGGCAGGTGCACCCGCAGCAGTTCCACCTCGACCTGCAGACCGACGATCCCCAGGCGGAGGCCAAGCGGGCGGTCGGCCTGGGCGCCACCCGGCTGGCCGACGGCTCAACGTGGATCACGCTGGCCGACCCGGCCGGTCACCCGTTCGACCTCTGCCAGACCGACGGCGTCGGCCCGGTGATGGGCCTGTTCGCGGTGACGATCGACGCCCCCGACGCGTCAGCCCTGGCCCGCTTCTACGCCGACCTCACCGGCATGGAGGTCACCTACGACGGCCCCGAGGGCGCGCTCATCGCCGCCGACGGCAGGAACGTGATGTTTCAGCAGATCAGCGACTACAACCCGCCCCGCTGGCCGGACCCGGCGCACCCGCAGCAGGCCCACCTCGACCTCCTTGTCGACGACCTCGACACCGGCCAGGCCCGGGCAGTGGAGCTGGGCGCGTCCCGCCTGAACGCCGGCGGCGAGCGCTTCAGGGTCTTCACCGACCCGGCCGGCCACCCGTTCTGCCTGATCCGGTAGAGCA
>DATHIG010000345.1:0-2971 GCA_035490035.1 Actinomycetes bacterium | reverse complement strand
ACCGACATCCAGCGGCTGCTGCACTCCCTGCAAGCTGAGACAGCGGCCCGCCTGGTCAGCGCCATGGAGACACCGCTGAAGCACCTGGCGGTCCAGGTTGACGTCACCACTAACCGGCCTACGGCCGACCGGATCACCATTTAGATGACTCGGGAAGGTCAGCAGCCCGTCCGGCAGAAGCGAGAAGTCACAGCTCGACGCGACGACGCAAGGACACGAGGGCTTGTTTCAGAGAGGGGGTTCAGTCTGTGAACTGCGCGACCGGTACCGACCCCGGCCAGGAATACCACCGCGACCCCCATTCGTCGGTTCTCGCGGTTCCGGCGGCGCCGGCTGACTTCGCGGTGCCGTCCTCACCCGCCGGGGCACCCTCACCGCCTCGGGTGTTCAGTGAAGCAACCACGGTGGCCCGGGCTCAAGATGGTGACACCGACGCCTTCGAGCAGCTGGTCCGCTCCTACGAAGCAGACTTGCTCCGGCTCGGCTTCCGGATGCTGTCCGATCGAGGCGAGGCACAAGACGCCGTGCAGGACACGTTCGTTCTGGCCTGGCGGCGGCTGCCGAGCCTGCTCGATCCGGAGGCGTTCCGCGCCTGGATCTACCAACTGATGACACGCCGCTGCCTCAATATCCTCCGGGTTCGCCTCCGGCGACACACCAGCGTCACCAGCGGTCCCAACTTCGAGCTCGAAGCCCGGGCCAGCCGGCCCGTGCCCGCCAGCAGCACAACCGACCCAGCGGCGGCCGCCCAAACTAACGCCATGCAAGACTGCCTGACCGCGGTGCTGGCCACGCTGCCTCCAGACCAGCGGGCCTGCTGGGTGCTGCACGAGATGCACGAGCTGACCTACCCAGCGATCGCCTATGCCATCGGGGTCCCGGTCAGCACCGTCCGGGGTCGGATCGCCCGCGCACGACTCCAGCTTGCGAAAGGAATGACGGCATGGCGCTAACCGGCACCACCCCGACCCCTGCCAGCCAGACCGAGCCGAACCGGCTCGGCTGCGGACGCAGCATCGACGACGTATGGGCCCGCGTCGATCTGCCACCCGACCCGCACGAACAGACCTGCCCCGACTGCCAGGCGGCCCGGCACGACCTGGGCGATCTGGCCGCGGCCACGCGCGGCGTCGTCGCCGCCGACAGGGCCGATCCCGCACTCAGGCTCAACTCGGGGACGATCACCGGCATCCTCGAGATCGCCCGCGCCGAAGTCCGCCGCGGCCGCCGAATCCCGATGGAACAGCCCCGGCCCGGCGCGGCCGGGGACGAGCTGACGGTCAGCGAGCAAACCCTCGCCAACCTCATCCGACGCACCAGCGACGAGATCGACGGCCTCGAAGCCCGCCGCTGCGCAGTCGCGCTCAGCAAACACGACCCGCTGAATGAGGGTGCGCCAGGACCGGAGACGCGCCAGCCTGAGACGCTTGCGGCGCCCGCTGAGATCACCGTCGATCTGCGAATCAGCGTTGCCCCGACCGCGGCCATCCCTGCCCTCACCCGCCTGCTACGGGACCGGGTGCGTACAGCCATCGACCGTGAGGTTGGAATCACGGCAACCGTGATCAACATCACCGTTGAGGACGTCCACCATGTCTGAGCTCGAACCCCCGCCCGTCGACGTCAGCACACCCGCCTCGCCGGCCTCGCGGCAACCTGACCACCCGCACCCGGCCATCGACGCGGCCCTGCTGGACAGCCTGGCCGCTGCCGTGCTCGCCACCCACGGGGTGCTCCGGCTCGAACCCACGCTGCAAGGCTCGCTGCGCCGGTTGATGACTGCCACCAAACAACAACTGCCCGGCCCCGGCCGACCCTCCGCCACGGTCGCCGGCTCCGAAAGAATCACGGTCACCCACCGTCCTGGGCCAAGTGGCCGGCCCGAAACCCAGGTCAGCGTCGACATCGCCACCTCGAGCCTCGCCCCGGCACGGCAGATCGCCCGCACCGTCCGCCAGTCGATCGTCGACTGCCTACAACTCAACGGACACCAGCCTGGCTTGATCCAGGTCAACGTGCTGAGCATCGAACCGAGCCCCGCCCAACCGAGCAGCCCCTGACCGCCGCAGAACCAACGTGCGGGACAAACGCCGAGCTGGCGATGGAATGTGATGTGCCGCGCTCGGTCGCCCTCTGGGTGAAGGAAGCGATGCGGCGGTAAGCCTGGCCCGCCTGGCCGACGCCGCCGTCGCGCGCGGAGTGAAGACAACCACCGCCGAGATCTATGAATGGGGCAGGCGAGCGGCATCGTTCCCGCTGGCACGTAAAGGCTCAGAGGCTGTCACGCCATACCTGTTCGCGCTCACAGCACGAGACCGAACAACTGCTTATGTTCGGCAGCGCTAGTAGCGTCAGACCAAAAGGACTGCCGACCCGAGCGCAGCTGACCTAGGTGGGCGTAGCGCCTTCACGTAGGCATCGACGGCTCACGAGACCGTGAGGCGCGCGAAAACGCTGAATGGCTCAGGCCATAGGCAGCTGGTGCGGGTCACCGACCTGCGCTTGAGGGACCCCTTGTTGGGCAGCGTCGGGCCCGGGCAGGAGTTCGGTTTGACGCCGGCAGCCCGGCATGCGCGTCGAGATGCACTGGGGCGCCCCCGACCCCAGAAACCCGTTCGCCCGGTCCCAGATGGCCGCTGCCTTCTTGACCCACCTGTCCCAGGGCGCTGTCGACGTCCCTCGGCCGGCTCGAACCAGCAGACCGCGTCAACCCCGCCGCCGTACCCGCTATGGCCGAAGTCGGTATCGACGTCGCCGCCGAGCAGCCGAAGATCCTCACCAACGAAGCGGTGAAGGCTTCCGACGTCGCGATCGCCATGAGCTGCGGCGACACCTGCCCGTTCTACCCCGGCAAGCGCTACGAAGACTGGGTACTCGAAGACCCAGCCGGCAAGGGAGTCGACGCCGTACGGCCGATCAGAGATGAAATCCGGCGCCGCGTCGAGAACCTCATCACCGAGCTGGTCCCAAC
>DATHIG010000344.1:0-3700 GCA_035490035.1 Actinomycetes bacterium | reverse complement strand
GGCCACACCCAGTTGAGCACCTGGTGCACCGGGGAGCCAAACCCCACCAGGAGAAGGCCGCCCAGTCCCATGAGCAGTGCAGGAGCCGCGGCCCATCGCTGCGGCTGATCGGTGAACCGGACCGAGAGCACAGCCAACATCGCCCAGCCCAGCGCGAATCCGCACAGGACCGCGCCAGTGACGGCGCTTTCCTCTGCCGGGATGAACGGGGCGGCGGCGAGGAGTACAGCAGCGACGAGTCCGGTGGCCAACGAGCCGGCGACGATCCAACCAATGTTTCCCCTCGGCCCGGGATCAGGGTGGGCCGGACCGTCCCGGCCCTTGTCCTTGTGGGTGGGTTCGGTAGCCACGATGGACTCCATTCCATGCACAGTCTGGCGCCGCACGAGCACAGCCATCCGCACTTATGGCACATGCCGTGAACTCGACACCAGACCTTACTGACCAAGATCAATACCTCGCCCGGACAGAGGAATCGTCAAGAGTTGTGGATGGCCGATCCGTGATGATCGCGGTGACGGGACCCCGGTTGCTGGTCCACCCGCTATGAGAGTGCGGGTTGGGTGGTGCGGGTCCAGGTGGCCGCGTACTCGTCGGGGGTGAGCCCATCGAGTGCGGAGTGGGGCCGGTAGGTGTTGTACTCGATCCGCCAGGCCTCGACCACGACCTGGGCCACGGTCAGGCTGGTGAAGGCCTCGACGTTGAGCAGCTCGTCGCGCACGCGGCCGTTGAAGCTCTCGACGTAGGGGTTCTCCCACGGCGAGCCCGGCTCGATGTACCGGGTGCTCGTGCCGGACAGCCGACACCACTCCCGCAGCGCGTGGGGTGCGGAAATACGTTCATGCAGCTCGTCGGTGGTACTCGTGGAGCAGCCCGCCGAGTCGGTCGCGCCGGCGCACCGTACCTGGCTTGCGCTCGCGGGCGACGTGCAGGCCAGCCGGCGGATCCGGCGGCCGCAGCTCCAGCACCCGGTGCGGACGATGGGTGTTGTAGTGGGCGGCATAGACCCGGAGGACCTGCTCGAGATGGCCGCGCCCGACGATCAGCAGCCAGTCCAAGCACTCAGCGCGGATGGTGCCAATCCACCGCTGCGCGTAGGCGTTCGCGTTGGGCGCCTGCACGGGGGTGCGGAGCACCTCGGCGCCCTGGGACCGGAACACGTCGTCGAAGCTGCGGGTGAACTTCGCGTCACGGTCACGAGGTAGGAAGCGCACCTGTCGCCCCTGGTCGCCCAGCACGAGCATGAGGTTGCGGGCCTGCTGGGCGACCCAGCCGCCGTCGGGGTTGGCGGTCACCCCGGCCAGGTGCACTCGGCGGGTGCCCAGCTCGATGACGAACAGCACCTACCGCCGCCGCAGCCAGACCGTGTCGACGGTGAAGAAGTCGCACGCCACGATCCCAGCGGCCTGCTGCCTCAGGAACGCCCGCCACGAGGTGCCGGTCCGCCGCGGTGCGGGGTCGAGGTCGTGCCGGCGGAGGGTGGCCCGGATTGCGGATGCAGAGACCTGGGTGCCGAGCCGTGGCAGCTCGCCTTGGATGCGCTGGTAGCCCCACCGCGGGTTCTCCCTGGCGAGGCGGGCGATCAGCTGCTGCACCTCCTGATCCAATGGTGGTCGGCCCATCCGGTGTGGATTGGTCCACACGCCGGCGACCAGCCGCCGATGCCAGCGCAGCAGGGTCTCGGGCTTGCCGAGGAAGCACGACCAGTCAGCCCGGGCAGGACGCGGCTGACCGCAGCGAGCAGCGCCCGGTCGGCAGGCTCCAGCCTGGGGCGTGCGACTTGGCGGCGGAGCACGGCGAGCTGGTGACGCAGCACCAGCATCTCCAGGTTCTTGGCGCCGTCGCCTCGGGCCAGCAGGGCGAGCAGCCGGATCGACCGGCACAGCGTCAGGTAGGCGACCTTCGACAGCACCAGGGTGACCTCTGCGGTGTGATGGTGGAAGCGTCACAATACCGGCCGCAGCCATCCGCGAACTCGCAGCTCACCAGCTACAACCGAGTTTCCGCACCCCACGACACCGCCGGCGGAAGGGTGTCCCCGCCAGCAGCTGGGGAGCGCCGGCGGGGACGTGTGCTGCTCAGGCGTCCTGCTCAGTCCTGGTTCGAGAGGTCCAGGATCCTGATCGTGCGGAAGGAAACCACGTCCTGCGGCGCGCCGTGGGCTTGCAGGCCGATGTAGCCCACGAGGCCGCGGGAACTGGAGTCGGGGTCGTTGGGCCGCCCCGGGAATGGGACGCCGGGCAGGTTCTCGTACTCGTTGATGACCACGCCGTTGCGGACCACGGTGTAGTGCTGGCCGACGACGCGGACCTCAAGGTCGTTCCACACCCCCGGCGGCGTGGGCCTGGCCTGGGCGAGGTTTAGATCGGCGAAACCGTAGATCGAACCGGTCTTGCGTGGGTCATTGCCGGGCGCTTCTGGCGAGTCGTTAATCTGCACCTCGTGACCGCAGTTGACCGCGATCCAGGCCGCTGGGTTGACGGTCTGGGGGGTTCCGTTGAACGTCATCGGGCAGCCGGGGACCGGCGGCCGCGGAGCCGGGAAGCGCACCTGCACGCCGCCGTTGGCGCGGCTGCCGGGGATCGGGGAGTCGTCGCGGAACTGCAGCCGCAGCGAGAAGTCGCCGTACGGCCGCGCGGCGTACCAGAGCACGCCGAGGTTCGGCGGGCCCGGCTCGGCCTTGAGCGTTCCGTCCCGCTGGAGCGTGATCTGCGCACCGCCCGCATAGCGCCACTTCTCGAAGCACTTCCTGCTGCCATCGAAGATCCACTCGTAGCCGTCCCGGTCGATCTTGCCGCAGGGGCCGCGGTGTCGGTTCGAGTCGTGTCCCTGCTGCGCGCCGGATGCCGGTAGGGCGATCAGTGCAACGAGCGCCACGAGGCTAAGGAATACAACTAGCCTTCGCATGCTCCCTCCTACCGAGGCCGACCAGCCGCGCACGCCTTGATTGAGGCCCCGGCGGCTAAGCCGAGCCACCTCCTCACGACCGGTGGCGTTGTCGTGACCTGTCCACATGCGTGATCTCCTTCAGAGTGAGCGATGGTGCCGAGGGCTGACCTCGGCGTTCCACTCATGGCGGCATGGTGGGGCTCGGCATGCGGTGGGTGAGGGGGGGCGGCGTGGCGGCAACGGCACCGCCGGGCGCTTCCAGTTCCGACACAGCGACGAGGCGCTGGGTGGCCGACTCACATCACACCGCCTGCTGAACCGGAGATCGATGGCCGCAGCGGTGATGACTAGCCATTCTTGCTCAGGGCGAGGATGCAAGCCATCGAGTCGGCCAGATGGGGTACGCCTCTCATGGAACCTCCCGCTCTTCCCGAGGCCGCTGGAAGAACAAGCGAGGCCTAGGCCCTGAACGCCACGCCAAGGGAGCATAACGCCCGGAACGGACCAAAGCTAGAGGGAAGGGGAGAAAAGTCTTGTTGAGGTGGCGTGTCTAGTGCGCGAACAGTTCGAAGTTCGGCCCCTGCCGGCGGATCTGCCATGGACATCGCCGATGGAACCCCATGCGAGAATCTGCTCGAACCGCTACCTCTGCTCTTGCTGTCGCCGCGCCGGCCGGCCAGCACGCTGATCGGCTCCAACCTGGTCTCCCTTTCGTCTGACGTGTCTGCGTCGCTACTTTCTCGCAAGCCCAGCGACCCCGTTGGGAGCCAGAAGTCGATGCTGCCGATGACCAGCGGGTCTGGCTTGGCGT
>DATHIG010000343.1:0-7903 GCA_035490035.1 Actinomycetes bacterium | reverse complement strand
CGGCGATTCCTCGGTGGCGGCCCCGGGGGCGGGACCCGGCCGCTGGCCGTTGACGGGGACGGCCGGAACGGTGCGGCCGGTCGCCGACCAGTACTCGGCGACCACATGGGCGGTCTCCTCCAGCACCATGGCCTCGATCGCCTCCGGCGGCTTGCCGTCCATGCGGCTCAGCCGCCTCGGCACGACCACTTCGGTGGCAAGGGTGCGCCGCTCCAGCCACTCGCTGGCCGCCAGCATGCCCATGAGCCCCAACGGAAACAGCACCGTCAGGGCGAGCGCGACCAGCAGATTGGAGAACAGCATCTCAACTTGGTGTACGCACGGACCGGCAGACCCGTTTCACGCCGGCGTGGGCTCGGGTCCAGTGAACCCTACCGGCTCTGGGCGTTGCCGCCAAAAGCCCTGTCCACGCTGGGAGGCCGCATCCACGAAGGCGCGCAGCAGCCGGAGCTGGGCCGGGTCGGCATGGACCGTGCTCTCGGGGTGCCACAGCACCCCGACGGTCCAGTCCTGGTCCCGCTCGATCCCCTCGACCAGCCCGTCCGGCGCCCAGGCGACCGGTCGGAAGCCATCCCCGATGCGGTCGAGCCCCTGATGGTGGTGGGACAAGCCCTGGGCCTCGACCTCCCCAAGGGCCGCGGCCAGCCGGCTGCCCCCCTCGACCTTCAGGCCATGCATCGCCTGCTTGGCCTGGTTGCGGTGCTCGACCAGGCCTTCGTGCTCGGGCAGGTGCTGCACCAGGGTGCCGCCGAAGGCGACGTTGAGCAGCTGGGCCCCGCGGCAGATGCCGAGGGTCGGCAGGCCAAGCCGCACGGCCGCCGTGGCCAGCTCCAGCTCCAGCCCGTCGCGGTCGGGGTCGATGCCGTACTGGGCCGGATGCTCGCCGGCACCGTAGCGGGCCGGCTCGATGTCCCCACCTCCGGCCAGCAGCAGGCCGTCGAACGGCGCCAGCAGCTCCTCGGCCGGGACCGGCTGGGCCGGTGGGAGCAGCGCCGTCCGAGCCCCTGCCGAGCGCAGGGCGCCGACGTAGAGCTCCGGCAGGGCGTAGGCGCCCTCCCAGCTCCCCACCTGGCCGGCGCCCAGGTGGTAGGTGGGGATGGCGATCAGCGGAGCGGTCAACGGCGCCGCGGGCTCTCGCCGAGGGTGTCGGCCGCCTCGGCGTCGCGCTCGCCGAGCGGGCGGGCCGGCCCGGTGGTGGTGTCCTTGGCGGTCTGACGCTCGGTCTCGGCGTCGAGCTCGGCGCCGAGGGGCACCACGAAGGCGGAGAGGAACAGCCAGAGGAGCAGAATGATCACCGCGGCCAGTGCGCCATAGGTCTGGTTGTACTTGCCGAAGTTGTCGACGTAGTCGCTGAACCCGAGGGAGCCTAACAGCCACAGCACCAATGCGACCACCGCGCCCCAGCTCACCCAGCCCAGCGGGGATTGGCCCGCGCTCCTCCTCTACAGCCGGGGACCGGACGAAGGGGTGGTGCCCTGGCGCGCCTCGGCCGTGACGTCCTTGGCGCTCTGCCTGGCGCTGTCGGCCAGGTCCTGACCGTGCTCCTGGGTGCGGTCCCTGGCGGTCTCGGCGGCGCTGCTGGCCACCTCCTGGGCGACCTGCCTGCCGCGGTCAAGGGCCTCCTGGCCGGTCTCCTTGACCTTGTCCTTGACCTGGTCGGCAACGGGGCCGAGCTTTTCGTCCTCGACCCGGGTCGAGGGCACGGCCAGCCCGGCCAGGAAGCCGATTGCGGCGGCGCCGATGGCCAGCCCGAGCGGGTTCTCCTTGGCCATGCCGGCCGCCCGCCGGGTGGTCTGCCTGACCTCGCCCCCGCTCGGGGTGGCGTCGCCCACGCGGGCGGCGGCGCCGCTGGTCGCGTCCGCGACCCGGTTGGTGGTGCCGGTCACGGCCTCCTTGGCCTTGGTGGCGGTGTCGCTGACCTTGGTCTTGAGGGTGTCCACCGTCTCGCTCACCTTCTCCTTGGCCCGCGAGGGCACATCGGCCTTGTAGCCGATCGCCTCGACGGTCTCGCTCATCTCGGTCCTGGTCTGCTCTATGTCTTGCCGGATCGCATCTGGGTCTTGGCCCATTCCACGTCCTCCTTCACCGTCTCGATGGTCTGCTCGGGTACCGGCGGGGTCGCCTGCTTGACCTTGGCCCTGCCGCGCATGGCCAGGACGGCCGCGACCGCGGCGTAGACCGCGGCCACGATCAGCGCGGCCAGCCAGGCCGGCATGGCGGCGTCGAGGAGGAGGATGATGCAGGTGGTCAGGGCGGCAAGGGCCAGGAACCCGATCACGCCGGCGGCCCCGAACAGGCCGGCCCCGAGCCCGGCCTGCCTGCCCTTCTGGGCAAGCTCGGCCTTGGCCAGCTCGAGCTCCTGGTGGACCAGCCGGGTCGTCTCCTCCGACAGCTGCTTGAGCAGCTCGCCGATCGGCCGCTCGCGCAGGTCGTCGGTTCCCGGCAGGTCTTCCCGACCTGCCATCACGACCACCGATCGTCAACGGCATCGCGGACCGGCTCGTCCTGCACCGGGGTCGGGTCGTAGGTGCCGACGACCGGCGTCCCCGTCGCCGGGGTCGTGGCCGGCGCGTAGGGGGCCTCGGTGTCGTCGGACGCGACCGCCGCCCCGGTGGTCGCCGAGGTGTCGTAGCTTCGCTCGCCGGTGTAGGTGGCGGCCGACGACTCGGCGTAGGACCGTTCGAGGCGGCCGTCCCCGTCGTCCCCGTACCCCGACCGATAGCGCCGGCTGCTCGACGCCTTCATGAACCGCGAGGCGGCGAAGCCGAGCACAAGGCCACCGGCCGCGACCAGCAGCGGCTGCCGTCGAGCCAGGTCCTCGACGTCGCGCAGGAGCCGGTCGCCGCTCGCCCCCTTGAGGTAGTCGCCGGCCCGCTCGGCCTGGCCGGCGACCTGCTCGGCGAGCGTGGCCGGGGCGTCCTTGCCCTGCCGGCGCAGCTCCTCGGCGATGCTGCGCACGTCGGCGGCGCTCCCGGAGATGCGCTCGCCGGCCTGGGTCGAGCGCTGGTCGACCTGGTCGCTGAGGCGACCCCTGGCCTGGCCGAGCGCTCCCCTGGCCTTGTCCTTGGCCGCCTGGGCCTTGTCGCGGACCTGGTCCTTGACCTGGTCGGGGGTGCCGAGCACCGGCTCGGTGTCGTACGCCGAGGCGCCTGGCGTCTCGGTGCTGTACTGGCTCATGGGTAGCTCCCTCCGCTTGCCTCGATTGCTCCGTTGGCCCGGCACGCCAACGGCGGCTGTCTAACCCAGGAGGGGACGCCAAAACGCCCGATCTGGCGGGAGGCGGCAGGGCGGTCAGCTGCCGGTGGTCTCCGGCAGCAGCGGGAGGTGCAGCTCGAACCGGGCGCCGCGGTCGCCGGTGGGGTCGACCACCAGCAGCTCGCCGCCCTGGCTGCGGGCCAGCTGCCGGGCGATGTAGAGGCCGAGCCCGACGCCGCCGGCGCGGCGCTGGCTGTGCCGCTCCAGCTGGGTGAAGCGGTCGAAGATGCGCTGCCGCTCGGCCACCGGGATGCCGGTTCCGCCGTCCTCGACGGCGAGCACGGCCTGCCCACCCTCACGGATCCCGGACAGCCGCACCGGCTCGCCGGAGGGCGAGTACTTGCAGGCGTTGTCGAGCAGGTTGCCGAGGACCTGCACGACGGCGTCCTGGGCGACCCGGACGGGCAGGGCCCCGTTGGTCTCGATGGCGATGCGGCGGTCGTGGTGGCGGGCCCTGGCCTCGGCGCCGGCCTGGCGGATCAGCTCGGTGGCGTCCAGCTCGACCCGGGCGGCCTCCAGGGAGGCCACCCCTTCGGCCTGCTCGAAGCGGGCGGCCAGCAGCAGCTGCTCGATCATGCGGTGCAGCCGCTCGCTCTGGCGGATGCCCATCAGCACCAGCTCGTCGCGCTCGGTCGGGCTCAGCCGCTTGCGCCGGACCCGCAGGATGCCGAACACGCCGACGATCGTGGTCAGCGGGCTGCGCAGCTCATGGGAGACGGTCGCGATCAGGTCGGCCTTCATCCTGTCCGTCTCCTGGAGGCGACGGACGACCTCGTGCTCCTGCTCGGTGAGGCGGCGCTGGCGCTCGGCGTCCTCCTCGGCGACCGCCTGCTGGGCCTTGGCCCGGATCTCCCCCGCCGAGGCCAGGAAGACGGCGCCGAGGGGGACGACCATGGCCGGGAGCAGCAGCAGGCTGCGCTCGGCGACCACCACCGCGACCGGGGCGAGGGCGAGCACCATGGCCGAGCTGCCCAGCTCCAGACGCAGGTCGTCGCGGCGCAGCCCCTGCAGGACCGGGATGCCCTGGTCGAGGCTGACCACGATGCTGACCAGCAGGTGGTTGACCAGCATGAAGGCAAGCCCGCCGGCCGCCATGGACGGCAGGGTGGCCGTGGTGACCTGGTAGCCGCCGCCGAGCGCGTCGTAGACGGCCCCGCCGGCGGCCAGCGCCAGCACGTACTGGGCGGCGTTGAACGCCGTCTTGACCATGCCCTTGCGGCGCACCAGGTCGACCGTGACCGAGCCGACGATGAACACCACCACGGCCACGCCGGTGCCGGCCAGGGGGACCAGCCCGTAGGCGAAGGTGGCGGTGACCGAGAGCTCCTTGACCCGGTTGCGGTCATGGATCGGGATCGAGACCAGCTCGCCGACGACCACGAAGGCGGCGAACACGGCGACCGCCCCGGCGACCTGCTCGACGCGGTCGAGGTCGATCCCGGGCAGGAGGGCGGCCAGCACAAGGACGCCGGCCGCGCACACGGCGCCGACGTACCATCGCAACCTGGTCGACATCCCCGTGCCCCTCCCCGGCGAGGTGGCGACCGTCCTTCGAACTAGCGTACCCCGAGCTGGTCCGCTCGGGGTACGTACTTATTGACCCTTTTGAACTAGCCCCACCTCACTTGCCGATGCGACGGCAATCGAATCCACTCCTTTCGTGCTGGTGGTTCGACTTTCTCCAGTTCGCGGCAAGGGGCTTTCTGTCCCCATCCCGCCTCTTATACGTGCCGCCGCTCATGAATCACTAATCGGCATAGGACCTACCGGCAGAGCCGTGCGTTTGGTACACGGAGCCCATACCGCCCGACCCGGTGGAAGCCGTAGGATCGCGCCGTGCGCTCCTCCTATCTGGCCATCCTGCGGCTCCCCCACGCCCGGGCGCTCCTGCTCGCCTCGCTTATCGGCCGCCTCTCCTTCGCGACCGGGCCGCTCGGGCTGGTCCTGTTCGTGCAGGACGCGACCGGCTCGTTCGCCCAGGCTGGGGCCGCCTCGGCCGCCATCGCCCTGACCAGCGGGCTGCTCGCCCCGGTCAGGGGCCGGCTGGTCGACCGGTACGGTCAGCGCCGCTGCCTGCCGCCGCTGGCGGTGGTGTTCGCGGCCGCCCTTGCCGGGGTCGTTGCCGTCGCCCGGCCGGGCCCGGCCGGGTTCGCGGCCACGGTGGGCCTGGCCGCGGCCGCCGGGGCCGCCGCCCCGCCCCTCGGCGCCTCCATGCGGGTGCTGTGGATCTCGCTGGTCGGCCAGGGCCCGCGGCTGCAGACCGCCTACGCCTTGGACGCGGTGCTCGACGAGCTGCTGTTCGTGGCCGGGCCGCTGCTGGTCGGCGGGCTGGCCACGGTGCTCGAGCCGGCGGCTGGGCCGCTGGCCGCGGCCGGGCTGGCCCTTGCCGGGACGCTCGGGTTCGTGGCCTCACCGGTGTCGAAGGCCTACACCGGCAGCCGGACCGCCTCGGCCGACCGGACCGGCTGGGCCGGGGCCTTGAGCCGGCCGGGCATCCGGACGCTGGCCCTGTCCCTGGCCGGCGTCGGCGCCGCCATCGGCATCTGGGAGATCGGCCTGGTCGGCGCGGCCAGGCAGGCCGGCTCGGCCGAGGCCGCCGGGCTGCTGCTCGCCGCCTGGGCCGCGGCCAGCGCCGTCGGCGGCCTCTGGTACGGGGGCAGGTCCTGGCGCCGCCCTCCCGGCCAGCGCTACCTCGCCCTGCTCGGCCTGCTCGTCCTGGCCTGCGCCCCGATGGCGGCCACCACCTCCCCGCTGGCCCTCGGCGCCGTGGTCGCGCTGGTCGGGCTGGTGCTGGCCCCGCTGGAGAGCTCGGCCTACGTGCTGGCGGCCGAGCTGGCGCCCCCTGGGACCCTGACCGAGTCGGGTACCTGGATGACCTCAGCGATCAACGTCACCGGGGCGTTCGGCATCGCCGGGGCCGGGGCCCTGGTCGACCGGGCCGGCGTGTCCCTGACCCTGGCCATCGCCTGGGCCTGCACGGCCGTCGGCCTGCTGGTCGCCCTGGCCGGCCGCGACCACCTCGGGGCCGCCCCCTACCGCGGCAAGCACGAGGTACGCCACGTCGCGACTCGACAACTGCGGCGCGAACGGCGCATGCTCTGATATCGCCCGATATCAATTCGGGTATCAGTCGAGGAGTGCACCGATGTCAGAGTTGTCGCGACTGATGCTGAAAGCCCTCCGCTCGCTCCCGCCCGAGGAGCAGGACGCCGTGCTGGAAGCAATGCTGGAGCCCAAGCTGGCCCCCTGGCCCGAACCGGCCCCCGCCCGCCTGCCCTCCCCCGACCCGCTGTCCAGCGGCTCCCTGGTCCACCGCCTCTACGGCCAGGATCCCCGCTTGGAGGTCACCCACCCGCCGCTGGGCCCCGAGACCGGCGGCCCCTGGCAGAGCGTCCCCGTGCGCCTCTCCACCGATCAGCACGAACGCCTCAAGCAGTGGTGCCAGGCCAACGGCTTCACCATGGCCGTTGTCCTCCGCGGCCTGGTCGCCCGGTTCCTCGACGACCAGGCCACCCGCCGCCCCCGGTCCCCCACCCAGGACCCCCCGGACGCGGGTCCGGGTCCCTCGGCCGCCGTCGCGGACGAGGGCGCCGAGCCGTCGGTCGGGTAGCGGCCGCCCTCCCGGCCCGTCTTCGCGCCAGATGCTAGACCGTTGTCTGGATGGTGGCGTTCAGGTGGCCGATGATCTCCTGGACCACGCGGTCGGCGTCGCTGTGCTGTACCTGGCAGGTGCCGGCATTGGCATGGCCGCCCCCGCCGTAGGACAGCATCAGGGCACCGATGTCGGCGGTTGAGGTGCGGTTGAGGATCGACTTTCCCACCGCCATCACGGTGTTCTGCCGCTGCTTGCCCCAGAGCACGTGCACCGACACCGAGCATCCCGGATAGAGGGCGTAGACGACAAAGCGGTTGCCGGCGTGGATGACGTCCTCAGCGCGCAGGTCGATCACGGCCACGGTGCCGTGAAGGCTGGTGCAGCGCTGGAGCTGGGCCACGAACAACTCTGCCTGCTGGTGGTAGAGGTCGACGCGCTCCTTCACGTCCGGCGACTGCAGGATCTCCTCGACGGTCTGGCGCTGGCAGGCGTCGATCAGCTGCATCATGAGCTGGTAGTTGGAGATCCGGAAGTCTCGGAACCGGCCAAGCCCCGTGCGGCTGTCCATGAGGAAGTTGAGCAGGACCCAGCCCGTCGGGTGGAGCACCTCGTCCAGGGTGTACTGGGCCGAGTCGGCCTGGTCGACGGCGCGCATCAATTCCGGCGAGATGGTGGGATACCGGTCGGCCCCGCCGTAGTAGTCGTAGACCACCCTGGCCGCCGAGGGGGCGTCCGGGTCGATGATGTGGTTGTCGGCGTCGGCGGTGGTACGGAGGGTCTCGCTGTGGTGGTGGTCGAAGACCAGCTTGGCCCCAGGTGAGTACGGCAGGTTGGTGGTGATGTCGCCAGGGCCGATCTCCACCAGCCCGTCCTGGACGTCCTTGGGATGCACGAAGACGATGTCCTCGACCAGCTCCAGCTGCCGCAGCAGCACGGCGCAGACCAGTCCGTCGAAGTCGCTTCGGGTGACCAGCCGGTACCGCTCCGCAGCCATAGGCAGCCTCCTTGTAGGTCAGGCCAGACGCCCGCTCTCTTCCTTGGTCGGTCGCCTGT
>DATHIG010000342.1:0-5998 GCA_035490035.1 Actinomycetes bacterium | reverse complement strand
TCGGGGTTGCGCTCATGCAACACCTTGGTAATCGCCGCCGTCAGCGTCGTCTTCCCATGATCGATATGCCCCATCGTCCCAATATTCAAATGCGGCTTCGTCCGCTCAAACCTCTTCTTCGCCATGGGGAACGATCTCCTCTCCTACTCCCCGCGGATTTTCGCGACGATGGTCCTGGCAATGTTCTCGGGCACCTCGGCGTAGCGGCCGAAGTGCATGGTCGACGTGGCCCGGCCCTGCGTCATCGAGCGCAGGTCGGTGGTGTAGCCGAACATCTCGGCCAGCGGCACCGACGCCCGGATCACCTGGGCGTTGCCGCGCGGCTCCATCTTCTCGATGTGCCCGCGCCGGCCGGACAGGTTGCCCATCACGTCGCCGGCGAACTCTTCGGGCGTCACCACCTCGACGTCCATGACCGGCTCCAGCAGGGCCGGGCTGCCCCTGCGGGCGGCCTCCTTGAGGGCCATCGACCCGGCGATCTTGAAGGCCATCTCCGAGGAGTCGACCTCGTGGTAGGACCCGTCGTGCAGCGTCACTCTCAGATCAACCATGGGATAGCCGGCCAGGATGCCCGAGCTCATGGCGTCCTGGATGCCGGCGTCGACGGACGGGATGTACTCGCGCGGCACCTTGCCGCCGACGATCTTGTTGACGAACTCGTAGCCGCCGCCGTCGCCGGCGGTGGGCTCGACGTCGATCACCACATGGGCGAACTGGCCCTTGCCGCCGGTCTGCTTGACGTGCCGGTAGGCCAGGTTGGTCACCGGCTTGCGGATGGTCTCCCGGTAGGCGACCTGCGGCCGGCCGACGTTGGCGTCGACCTTGAACTCGCGCAGCATGCGGTCGACCAGCACCTCGAGGTGCAGCTCGCCCATGCCGGCCAGGATGGTCTGGCCGGTGTCCTCGTCGGTGTGGATCCGGAAGGTCGGGTCCTCCTCGTCGAGGCGCTGCAGAGCGGTGGCCATCTTGTCCTGGTCGGACTTGGTCTTGGGCTCGATGGCGACCTCGATCACCGGGTCGGGGAAGCTGATCGACTCCAGCTCGATCGGGTTGTCGGGGTCGCAGAGGGTGTCACCGGTGGTGGTGAACTTGAGCCCGACCGCGGCCACGATGTCGCCCGCGAAGACCGCGTCCTTGTCCTCGCGGTGGTTGGCGTGCATCTGCAGCAGCCGCCCGATCCGCTCGGTCCGGTCCTTGGAGGCGTTCAGCACCCGGCTGCCCGCCTTGAGGGTCCCCGAGTAGACGCGGAAGTAGGTGAGCTTGCCCACGTAGGGGTCGCTCATGATCTTGAAGGCCAGGGCGGCGAACGGCTCGCTGTCGTCGGGCCGGCGCTCGAGCACGGCCGACTCGTCGCTGACCTTGGTCCCCTGGATCGGGGGCACGTCCAGCGGCGACGGCAGGTACCAGACGACCGCGTCCAGCAGCGGCTGGACGCCCTTGTTCTTGAACGCGCTGCCGCACAGCACCGGCGTGATCCTGCCGGCGATGGTGGCCTTGCGGATCACCTTGCGCAGCTCGTGGACGGTTGGCTCCTGCTCGGCGACGTACTTCTCCATGAGCTGCTCGTCGTGGTCGGCCAGCAGCTCGAACAGCCGGTGACGCCACTCCTGGGCCAGCTCGGTGTACTCGTCGGGGATCGGCCGGTCCTCCCACTCCTCGCCCATGCCGTCGCTCGGCCAGTAGTGGCCGCGCATCTCGACCAGGTCGATGACCCCGTGGAAGTTGCTCTCCACGCCCCACGGGAGCTGGAGCACGGCCGGGGAGGCGCCCAGGCGGTCGACGATCATGTCCACCGTTCGATGGAACTCGGCCCCGACCCGGTCCATCTTGTTGACGAAGCAGATCCGGGGGACGCGGTACTTGTCGGCCTGACGCCAGACCGTCTCCGACTGGGGCTCGACCCCGCTGACCGCGTCGAACACGGCCACCGCACCGTCGAGCACCCGCAGGGAGCGCTCGACCTCGACGGTGAAGTCCACGTGCCCGGGGGTGTCGATCAGGTTGATCCAGTGGTCGCGCCATCTGGTGGTGGTGGCGGCCGAGGTGATGGTGATGCCGCGCTCCTGCTCCTGCTGCATCCAGTCCATGACGGCGGCGCCCTCGTGGACCTCGCCGATCTTGTAGGTGCGGCCGGTGTAGTACAGGATCCGCTCGGTGGTGGTGGTCTTCCCAGCGTCGATATGGGCCATGATCCCGATGTTGCGGGTGCGCTGAAGTGGGAACTCGCGGATCGCGAGCCCCTTGGCCCCACTGGCCTTACGGTCGACTGCTGTGTTCGTCATGCAACTCTCTTTGTCTTCGTGTCGTTGGTGCCGGTTGCGCCCTCGACAGACGCCGACAAGCTCGTCGGTGTCACCAGCGGTAGTGAGCGAACGCCTTGTTGGCCTCGGCCATCTTGTGGATGTCCTCCTTGCGCTTGACCGCGGCGCCGGCGCCGTTGGAGGCGTCCAGCAGCTCGCCGGCCAGGCGGTCGGCCATGGTCTTCTCGCGGCGGTTGCGGGCGAAGGTCACCAGCCAGCGCAGGGCGAGCGTGGTCGAGCGGCCCTGCCGGACCTCCATGGGGACCTGATAGGTGGCCCCGCCGACCCGGCGGCTCTTGGTCTCCAGCACCGGCCGCACGTTCTCGACCGCGCGCTTCAGCGTGGTCACCGGGTCGTTGCCGGTCTTGCGCCGGCACTGCTCGAGGGCCTCGTAGACGATCCGCTCGGAGGTGGAGCGCTTCCCCTTGAGCAGGACCTTGTTGATGACCTGGGTGACGAGCTGCGACTGGTAGATGGGGTCCGGCGTGAGCGGCCGGCGTGTGGCTGGTCCCTTGCGCGGCATGCCTGGCGTTCCTCCTAGACCTGCTTGCCCTTGGCGCCGTAGCGCGAGCGGGCCTGCCTGCGGTCGCGGACACCCTGGGTGTCGAGGGTGCCGCGGATGACCTTGTAGCGGACGCCGGGAAGGTCCTTCACCCGGCCCCCACGAACCAGCACGATCGAGTGCTCCTGGAGGTTGTGGCCGACGCCTGGGATGTAGGCGGTGACCTCGATGCCGCTGGACAGGCGGACCCGGCACACCTTGCGCAGCGCCGAGTTGGGCTTCTTGGGCGTGGTCGTGTAGACGCGCGTGCAGACCCCCCGCCGCTGGGGCGAACCCTTCAGCGCCGGGGTCTTGGTCTTCTCGACCTTGCTCTCGCGGCCCTTGCGGACCAGCTGGGCGATCGTTGGCAATCTCTGCTCCTTGCCGACTGTTCCTGCTGCTCGTTCAACTCCACGGCGTCGGGCGTTTATTCCGTCCCGGGGCCAGCCTGCATCCACTCGTCGATTCGTCCTGGTCAGGGGCTGCAGCCGGGACCGCGCCTAGCTGCCGGGGAGGGATCCCACGGCGAGCCGGTCAGCGGCACCCAGCGCTTCACCGCCGCTCGGGGAGCAGCGCGATCGCGAATGGTAGCGGAGGGGCGCTGACCTCGTCAAACCGATCGCCCCGATCGCCCGTAATGTGGCCGTAACCGCCTCTTGACAGCGCAAGCAGCACCGCGCGTGAATGTTCCAACACTGTTCGGTATGACCGAACGCAGGAAGGGAGGACGCCTCTTCTCGAGAGCCGTCGTCAGGGTTGAGAGCCGTCAGGCAGGGGGGGAGCAAGGAGGGCTGTTCGTTGCGACGAAACACCTATGCTGCCGAGCTGTTGGCCGAGTTCCTCGGCACCTTCACCCTGTTGGTCTTTGGCTTGGGCGTGGTCGCCCACGCGGTGCTGCGCAACGGGGTCGGTGACCCGGCCCCGCCCCCAGGGTTCTTCGGCAACTTCACCACCATCAACTTTGCGTGGGGCTTCGGCGTGGTGATGGGGATCTATGTCGCCGGTGGGATCAGCGGGGCGCATATCAATCCGGCCGTGACCCTTGCCTTGGCGGTACGGCGAGGGTTCCCCTGGGTCAAGGTCGGTCCCTACGTGGTGGCCCAGTTCCTCGGTGCGTTCGTGGCCGCCCTGCTGATCCGGTGGAACTTCTACGAGTGGTTCAACCAGGTGGACCCGGGCAAGACGTTCGCAACGCAGGGCGTCTACTCGACCTCGCCGGGACCGGGGATGTCGGTCCTTGGCGGGCTGCGCAGCGAGATCATCGGCACGGCCGTGCTGGTGATGCTGGTGCTGGCGATCACCGACGCGCGCAACACCGCGCCACTGTCGAACCTGGCCCCCTTGATCATCGGCATCGCGGTGATCGCGATCGGCATGAGCCTTGGCGCCCTTTCCGGGTACGCGATCAACCCGGCCCGTGACTTCGGGCCGCGGCTGGCGTCCTGGTTCACCGGCTGGTCGACCGCCATGAAGGCGCCCAGCGGCGACTTCTACGCCTGGGTGCCGATCATCGGGCCGCTGCTCGGCGGCGTGATCGGCGCCTACATCTACGACTTCTTCGTCGGGAACTTCCTTCCCGCCGAAGGGGAGGTCGGCGAGACGGTCGAAGACCCGGCGACCGGCAGACCGGTCGACACCCGCCCCGAAGCGACCTAGGCAGCGAACGGGTTCGGGGGGACGGCGTCAGCCTGGCGCCGTCCCCGCCGACCACTCCCCCACCCGAACGCGACAGGAGGCCAAGGATGGCGAAGGAGTACGTCCTTTCGATCGACCAGGGCACGACCTCGACCCGGGCCATGCTGTTCAAGCACGACGGCACCTCGGCCGGCGTGGTCCAGGAGGAGCACGAGCAGATCTATCCCCAGGCCGGTTGGGTCGAGCACGACCCCAAGGAGATCTGGGACAAGACCCAGCAGGTGACCTCCCAAGTGCTCAGAGACAACAACCTGAGCGCCGACAACATCGCCGCCGTCGGGATCACCAACCAGCGCGAGACCACCGTCGTCTGGGACAAGAACACCGGCGAGCCGGTCTACAACGCCATCGTCTGGCAGGACACCCGCACCCAGCCGATCGTGTCCCAGTGGAAGGAGGAGGGCTACGAGGACGAGATCAAGCCCAAGACCGGCCTGGTCATCGCCACCTACTTCTCCGGCACCAAGATCGCCTGGATCCTGGAGAACGTCGAGGGCGCCAGGGAACGGGCTCAGCGCGGAGATCTCCTCTTCGGCAACACCGACACCTGGGTGATCTGGAACCTGACCGGCGGGGTCAACGGCGGCCGGCACATCACCGACTACACCAACGCCTCCCGGACGATGCTGTTCAACCTGGAGAACACCGACTGGGACGACGGCATCCTCGAGAAGCTGAACATCCCCAAGGCGATGCTGCCCGAGCTGCGGCCATCCTCGGACCGCGAGACCTACGGCAGCACCCTCGCCGACGGCGCGCTCGGCGGCGAGGTGCCGATCGCCGGTGACGCCGGTGACCAGCAGGCCGCCCTGTTCGGCCAGGCCTGCTTCGACGTCGGCCAGGCCAAGAACACCTACGGTACCGGCAACTTCCTGCTCCAGAACACCGGCCAGCAGGTGGTGCCGTCCAAGTCGGGGCTGCTGACCACCGGCTTCTACGCGCTGGAGAAGGGCAACAGCTTCTACGCCCTCGAGGGCTCGATCGCCATCACCGGGGCGGCCGTGCAGTGGCTGCGCGACAACCTGAAGATGATCAACGACGCCGCCGAGACCGAGGAGATCGCCCAGTCGGTCGAGGACTCCGGCGGCGCCTACTTCGTGCCGGCGTTCTCCGGGCTGTTCGCCCCCTACTGGGACGAGCGGGCCCGGGGCGCGATCGTCGGCCTGACCCGCTACGTCAACCGGGCCCACCTGGTGCGGGCGACGCTGGAGTCCGAGTGCTACCAGAGCCGGGACGTGGTCGAGGCGGTCGAGCAGGACTCGGGCAAGCGCCTTCCCGACCTGCGGGTCGACGGCGGCTCGGTCAAGAACAACTTCCTCATGCAGCTCCAGGCCGACATCCTCGGCATCCCGGTGATCCGGCCGCAGGTCCAGGAGACGACCGCGCTGGGTGCGGCCTACCTGGCCGGGCTGGCCACCGGCTACTGGTCCTCGCTGGACGAGATGCGCGAGAACTGGCAGGT
>DATHIG010000341.1:0-2294 GCA_035490035.1 Actinomycetes bacterium | reverse complement strand
GAGTCGGAGAAGGTCGGCACCCTCACCCGCAGCGGCGTGGTCACAGCCGTAGAGGACCGGCTCATCACGGTGCGATGGGACTCGGGCGCGGAGTCGGTCTTCGTCCCAAGCGCCGGGTCCCTACAGGTCACCGGCCACGAGCCGCCCGCTGAAACCATGCAGAGCTCCTGACTTGCCAGCGGGCCGTTGATGGCTCGACTCGTGGGGCTCGGCTTGGCCGCGTGCAGTCAGGCCCTGAAGGCCCACCCTCGCGATCCTCTGCCGGCCTAGCGGCTGCTCTGATCCCGCACCTGGCGGGCGGCGTGCAGGTCGCTGACGGCGAGCACCAGCTCCTTGCTGCCGTCGCGCTCGCCCGCCAGGTAGACGGCCTCCAGGTTGATCGAGGCGTCGGCCAGGCGTCGGCAGTAGCGGCCCAGCGCTCCGGGCTCGTCCTCCAGGGTCACCGACAGCACCTCGCGGACCCGCTCGGGGACCACGTCGTGCTCGCGCAGCACGCGCACGGCCACATCGGCCGGCTCGACGATGAGGTGGGCGAGCGCCCGTGCCTCGGCCACCCGCACGACCGCCAGAGCGCGGATGTTCACTCCCTCCCCGCCGAGTAGCTCCCCCAAGTCGGCCAGGGCTCCGATCCGGTCCTCGAGCTCCACCACCACCTCGGTCAGCATCCCATCCGCCTCCCTTCAAGCGCTCGCGTGGCACGTAACTGAGTCCCTGGACTCCGGGTCTCCGGCAGTTGTGGCGCATCGTCTCACGGCAGCCTTCGTGCTCGTCGACCCCGCCGGGTCCAGGCGCAGGTCAACGGCGCGGCTCCGGGCAGGACATCGAAGAGGCGTCTCAGATCCGCTGGAGCCGAGGCTCAGCTGGGTTTGGTGCGGTAGCTGGCCAGGGTGTCGGCCAGGGCCTGCTCCAGCGGGGTGGCGTTGACACCCAGCTTGGTCGCGATCTTGCTGCTGTCGACGATGAAGGGCTCCTGGAACTCATACTGCAGCTCGACCAGTTCCCGCACGGTGGGGTTGATGACACCAAGGGCTCGCAGCAGCAGCACTGGGGTGCCACGAAGCTTGGTCTTGGGCTGGCCGGCGAGCTGGTAGATGGTGTCGACCAGCTGGCGGGTGGTCCGGGTGTGGGGGTCGTTGGGGAGGTGCCAGACCTCGCCGGGGGTGTCGGGGTGTTCGCCAAGCACAGCCAGGCCTTCGCCGATGTCGGGGATGTAGGTGTAGGTGTGCGGCTGGTCGGGGTCGCCCATGACGGTGGCGGTCCTGCCGGCCAGCGCGGGTGGGAAGACGCGGTCGCCAAGGTTGGACTGGGCGCCGCCCCGTGGGCCGAAGTAGTCCGAGGCCCGACCGATGGCGACCTGGACGTTGCCGGCCTGATGGGCGGCCAGCAGCTCGCGGGCCATGCGGGCCCGCAGCTGGCCTTTCTTGGTGTGGGCGGCATACGGGCGGGTCTCGGTGAGGGGCTGACCGGCGGGGCGCCCGTACATGTAGACGTTTTCCATGCTGACCAGCCGGGCGCCGGTCGCCTGGGCGGCCGCCAGCACGCCGGCCTGCAGGGCGGGGAACAGCTCCACCCACTGGTGGTAGGGCGGGTTGAGGGTTTGGTAGACGACCTGGGCGCCTTGGGCGGCGGCCGTGGCAAACCCCGGGTCGCTGGCGTCGCCGCCGAGGATCTCGACGTCGTCGGGGACGGGGGCGGTGCCGGAGCGGTTGACCATCCGCACTCGCTCGCCGCGCCGACGCAGGGCGTTCAGGGTGGCCAGGCCGATGGCGCCGGTTCCGAAGATCACCTGCCGTGGTGTGGCGCTCATGACCGGTCAGCTCCTCGCACCGAGGCGGCGCCCACAAAGGTCGCGGCCCGCAGCACCGGGTCGTCGCGTCGGCCCAGTGCGGCTGGCAGCAGCAGGATCGGGACCAGCAGGATGGCGTAGGTCCAGGCCACCGCGAACCAGGTCCAGACCAGACTGGTCCCACCGGTCACAAACGCCGGCAACACCACGGCGGGAGGTTCCCGCAGGATGTCGGGCCAGTTAAAGGTCGACGACAACACGGTCGCGGCTACGGCGAAGGTGACTGCGCCGATCACCAGGAGCCAGCCGGTCACCCGTCGCAGCCCATCGCCGTCACTGGTTGTGGTCATGCAAGTCCCCTCTCTGGTCTCGTGCTGGCCTCAGCCGATGTGGATGTCGTCCTGACGGTCGTGGCCGTAGTGGCGGATGTGGAGGACCTGGTGGTCGGCCAAGGCGCGCACGGCCCGTTTGGCGTCGGCCTCTTCAGGAACATGGACCCACAGCGCGG
>DATHIG010000340.1:0-7973 GCA_035490035.1 Actinomycetes bacterium | reverse complement strand
GCCCACAGCCGCCGCCGCGCCCGAACCCCCGGACGGCGCCGGAACCGCCGTCGCGGCCCGCGCCGGGGCGTGGCCCGGGCCGGCCGGGCCCCGGCGCCGCCGGCCGCGACGGACGGCGGCCGGCGGGGTTCGGCGACCCGCTGGTCGAGGCGGTGGCCAGGGCGCTGGCCGGGCGGGGGCACGACGAGGCGGCCGTCCGGGCGGCCATCCGCTCATTCGCCGGCGCGGGCGGGGAGCCGACCGGCGAGGCGGCCGTCCGGGTCGCCTTCGTCGATCCGATGCTGCAGTCGGTGGCCGAGCGCCTGCTTGGCGCCGCAGGGTCGGGCCGACCGGCCAGCCGCTCCCAGCCGCCGCCCGCCCAATCGCTGCCACCCGCCCCGTCACCGCCGCCACCCGCCCCGTCACCGCCGCCGCCCGCCCAGTCACCGCCGCCGGCGGTTGCGGAGCCGGCGCGGCCGGAGGCGGCGTGGGCGGTGCTCTGGGCCGACCTGGCCGACACCGGGAGACGGTCCGGTGGGGATCCGGGAACGGCCGGCGACGACGGCGACGACCTGATGGCCGTGGCCAACGCGGTGCAGCAGCGACGCCGGGTCAGGCTGTTACGCCGCTGACCGGGCGATCAACCCTCGTACAGAGCGTCGATGCGCTCGGCGTACTTGGCATGGATGATGCGCCGGCGCAGCTTGAGGGTCGGGGTCAGCTCCTCGCTCTCGGCCGTCCACTCGACCGGCAGGACCTCGAACCGCTTGACCTGCTCGACCCTGGCCAGGCGCTGGTTGGCGCCGTCAACGGCCAGCTGGACCTCGCGAAGCACCTGCTCGTGGGCGGCCAGCGCGGCCAGGTCACCGGTACCGATGCCGATCCCGTTGCGGGCGGCCCAGGCGGGGGCGAGCTCGTGGTCGAGCACGATCAGCGCCACCACGTATGGCCGGTCGTCGCCGAAGACCAGCGCCTGGCCGATCAGCGGGTGCTCCTTGAGCAGGCCCTCGATGTTGGCCGGGGAGAGGTTCTTGCCGCTGGAGGTGATGATCAGCTCTTTCTTGCGGTCGACGATCTTGAGGTAGCCGTCGCCGTCGAGCTGGCCGACGTCGCCGGTGTGCAGCCAGCCCTCGCCGTCGATCAGCGCGGCGGTCGCCTCCGGCTGCTTGAAGTAGCCCGGGGTGTTGACCGGCCCCCGCACCAGCACCTCACCGTCGTCGGCCAGGCGCACCTCGACCCCGGCCAGCGCCGGCCCGACGGTGCCGATCTTGACCTTGCCGGGCCGGTTGCCGGTGGCCACCCCGGTGGTCTCGGTCATGCCGTACACCTCGACAAGGGGCAGGCCGAGGGCGGCGAAGAACTCGGCAACGTCGACGGCCAGCGGCGAGGCCGCGCTGGAGGCGAAGATGCAGCGGTCCAGCCCGATCGCCTCCCTGACCTTGGCCAGCACCAGCCGCTCCAGGGCGGCGTGCTTGACCCGCAGCTGGAGCGGCACCGGCTGGCCCCGCTGCCGGCGGCGGACGACCTCCAGGCCGGTCTCCACCGCGCTCTGGGCGATCTTGCGCTTGCGCTCGTTCTCCTCGGCGGCCAGCTTGGCGGTGATGCCGGCCCGCACCTTCTCCCACACCCTCGGCACGCCGAAGAACAGCGTCGGCCTTGCCTCGCGCACGTACTCGACCGCCTGGGTCGGCTCGGGGCAGAACCAGATGTGGGTGCGCATGGTCAGCGGGACGTAGATCGATAGCACCCGCTCGGCGATGTGGGCCAGCGGCAGGTAGGAGACCGAGCTGCCACCGGCCTCCAGCCCGGTCAGGCGGTCCAGCGCGGTGCATTCGAACAGCACGTTGTGGTGGGTCAGCAGCACCCCTTTGGGCGGGCCGGTGGTGCCGGAGGTGTACAGCAGGGTGGCGTTGTCCTCGGGGCCGACGCGGCCGCGCAGCTCCTCGAAGGCGGCCCGGTCGGCGGCCAGCGCCTCCCGGCCGCGCCGGACCAGCTCGTCCCAGCCGAGCACGCCCTCGCCATCCCCCTCCTGGGCGCCGTCCAGCAGCACCAGGTGCCGCAGCGCGGGCAGGTCGTCGCGGAGCTCCTGCCAGCGCTTGAGCGTGTCCCGGTCCTCGAGGACCGCCACCTTGGCCTCGCAGTGGCCGGCCACGAATTGGATCTGCTCGGGGGCGAGGGTGAAGTAGAAGGTCGTCGGGGTCGCCCCGGCGTGGACGGCGCCCTGGTCGGCGAGCACGTGCTCCGGCCGGTTGGTGGCCATGATGGCCACGAAGTCGCCCCGCCCGACCCCGAGGCCGGCCAGTCCCATGGCGACCTCGGCGACCCGCTCGCGGTAGTCGTGCCAGGACAGCGTCTGCCACGCCCCGTCGCGCTTCCAGGACATGGCCGGCGCGTCGCCGTGGCTGGTGGCGTGCTCGGCGAGCAGATCGCAGAGGGTGCGGCCGCTGACCTCCTGCTCGATCTGCTGGCGCTCGATCGCGATCGCTTCCTCGCTCATGGCGATCCATCCTCGGCTCGGAGAGGCTGCTCGAGCGCGAGCATAGGCAGCAAAGCCGGGCCCGGTAAAGGCCCGGGCCTGGGGATCGGGCCACCGAATGGCCGCCCACATCCTGGGACTCGGGTCACCGAAGGGTTCGCCCGGGCCCTGGAGGATCGGGCCGCCGAAGGCGGGCAGGTCGGCGAGCGGCGCCGTGAGCGACTCGTTGGCGGGGCCGGGCAGGCTGGCCACGTCGAGCTGGCGGTTGGTGGTTGGTGGAGGTGCCGATGTCCCAGGTCCCGCAAGCTGGCGCGCGCTATCTGGCCGCCATGGCCTACGCGCGCCGCGGAATCCCGGTCGTCCCACTCCACTATGCCGTGCGCACAGGGCGGCCAACGGCGGTCGCCTGCTCGTGCGGGGAGCCAGCCTGCACCAGAGTCGGCGCCCATCCGCTTCCCTCACACGGGGCGGCGGACGCCACCATCGACCCGATCCGCATCACCTGGTGGTGGCGTCGCTTCCCCGAGGCCAACGTCGGGCTGGCCACCGGCGCCAGCTTCGACGCGATGATCGTGCGCGGCTCCGTCGGCGACACCGCCCGCTGGTCGGTGGTCGCCGAAGCCCTGCGATCCGGCGGACCGCTGGTGCGGGCCGGCGGCGACACCTGGCACTTCCTCTTCGCCCCCACCGGCCTGGCCAGCCAGCGCCCGTGGGGGCTGGCCAGGGTCGAGTGGCGCGGCTGGGGTGGCTGGGTGGTGGCGCCGCCCAGCCACCATGCCGCCGGCGCCGTCACCGCCTGGGTCCGCGACCTGGACGCCCCGCTGCCCGAGCTGCCGTTCGCGATCCGGGAGCGGCTGGAGCAGGTCGGTCCAGCCGAGCCCCTCAGCCAACCCATCTACGCCCAAGCTCGCGACTAGGTATTCAGTGACGTGCGCTATACACTCGCGCCTATTCGGCGCATACAGTCTCACCCAGAGGAATCAGGCAACCCAGGCACCCAACCTTAGGTCGGCGTGGTGGTAGGCACGATCGACTTCTTCCTTCTCGGTCCGCTGGAGGCTCGTCAGCGAGAGCGGCCGTTGCGGCTCGGCAGCATCAAGCACCGCATGCTGCTGGCCAAACTCCTGCTCCATCCCAACCAGGTGGTCTCCACCGAGGAGCTGATCGTCGCCGTCTGGGGGGAGGAGCCGCCGCCGACGGTCAAGCAGTCGCTCCAGAACCACGTCGCCGCCCTCCGCAAGACGATCGAGGCCGGCAACGGCGCCGGCCCGCCCCGCACGCTGCTCACCCGGGACCCCGGCTACCTGCTCCAGGTCGACCCGGAGCGCCTCGACCTGCACCGGTTCCAGCGTCTGGACCGCGACGGCAGGCAGGCGCTGGCCAAGGGTGACCCGGCCCGGGCCGCCGACCTGCTCCGCCAGGCCCTCGCCCTGTGGCGGGGACCGGCGCTGGCCGACGTCGCCGCATCGGCCGACATCGCCTGGCCGGAGCTGGTCGGCGTCGAAGAGCTCCAGGTGGCCTCGACCGAGGCCCGGATCGAGGCCGAGCTGGCCCTCGGGCGCCACCACGAGCTGGTGGCGGAGCTGGAGGCGCTGGTGCGCCTGTTCCCGCTGCGCGAGCACCTGCACGGCCAGCTCATGCTCGCCCTGTACCGCTCGGGCAGGCAGGCCGACGCGCTGGCCGCCTACCGGGCGGCCCGCAGGGTCCTGGTCGACGAGCTGGGGATCGAGCCGAGCGTCGGACTGCAACGGCTCGAGCAGGCCATCCTGGCCCAGGACCCGGCGCTCGACCTGCTGGTCCCGGCCCGGTCGAGCGGCCCCGAGCCCGACGACGGGCACCCGGTGGCAGAGAACGGTCACGCTCCGGCCGCCGACGGCGGCAGCGTCGAGCGCAAGCTCGTCTCGGTGGTGTTCGCCGAGGTCGACGAGCCGCTCGGCGAGACCGGGGAGCGCGACCCCGAGGATGTCTCCAGCATGCTCGACCGGTACCTCGACCGGGTCAGGGCGGAGGTCGAGAGCTTCGGCGGCACCGTCGAGCACGCCATCGGCGGCATCACCATGGCGGTCTTCGGCGTCCCCCAGACCCGCGAGGACGATCCGGAGCGGGCGGTGCGGGCCGCCCTGGCCATCCGCGACACCCTCGCCGGCACCGGCGGGGCCGAGCTGCGCGTCGCCGTCACCACCGGCGAGGCGCTGGTCACCGACGGCGCCCGGGTCGCGGGCGACCCGGTGGCGACCTGTGCCCGGCTGCAGCAGGCCGCCCCGACCGGCACCGTGCTGGTGTCGGAGACGACCGGCCGCGCCACCGAGCGGTCGATCAGCTACGGCCCGGCAAGCCTGATCGCCCTGGCCGGGCGGGGCCGGCCGATCAGCGTGTGGAGCGCGCTGGAGCCGCGCAACCGGACCGGGATGGACGCGCTCGCCGCCGGACCGGTGCCCCTGGTCGGCCGCGACCGCGAGCTGGGCATGCTGCTGGAGGCGTTCCGGCGGGCCAAGGCCGAGCGCCGGCCACGGCTGGTCACCCTGCTCGGCCCGCCCGGCATCGGCAAGAGCCGGCTGGTTGCCGAGCTCGGGCGGGCGCTCGACGCCGACAGCGACCTGGTCACCTGGCGCCAGGGCCGTTCCTCGCCCTGGGACGAGGGCCGTTCCTCGCCATCGGGCGGTGGGGTGACCTACTGGGCCCTTGCCGAGATCGTCAAGGCGGAGGCCGGCATCCTCGAGACCGACACCGCCGACCGGGTCGGCCGCCGCCTGTCCAGGGTGGTCGAGCACGCCCTGGCCGACGACCCGGCCGCGGTCGACTGGGTCACCGGGCACCTGCGGGGGCTGGTCGGCGAGGGCGACGGCGCCCCCGTCCAGGCCGGCCGGCGCGACGAGGCGTTCACCGCCTGGCGGCGCTTCCTGTACGGGCTGGCCGCCCGGCGGCCGCTGGTGCTGGTGCTGGAGGACCTGCACTGGGCCGACGACGCCCTGCTCGACTTCGTACACGAGCTGCTGGAGCCGACCGGCCATCCGACCCTCGACCGGCACGGGCGGCCGCTGCGGCCCCGGACCCCTCCGGCGGCCCCGCTGCTGGTCGTGGCGACGGCCAGGCAGGAGCTGCTGCGGCGCCGGCCGGGCTGGGGCGGCCAGGACGGCTCGGCGGTCGCCATCGAGCTGGAGCCGCTGTCGGAGGCCGACACCGGCCACCTGCTCGAGACCCTGCTCTCCTCCCACCGGCTCCCCTCCAGCGTCGGCCCGGCCCTGCTGGCCGCGGCCGGCGGCAACCCCCTGTTCGCCGAGGAGTACGTGCGCATGGTGCGCGACCGTCATCTGATGCCCCAGGGGGATGCCCCGGGTGCTCCCGGCGCGGTGCGGGCCTCGCATGGGCTCCCCCTGCCCGAGACCGTCCACGCCATCATCGCCGCCCGCCTGGACGCCCTGCCCGCCGAGGAGAAGGCCGCCCTCCAGGACCTCGCCGTCCTCGGCCGGGTCGGCTGGGTGGGCGCCCTGGCCGCGGTCAGCGGCCGAGACCGGGCCGAGGGCGAGGCCTGCCTGGAGCGCCTGCGGGACAAGGAGTTCCTGTACCGGGCCGGGCGGGCCTCGATGGCCGGCGAGCGCGAGTACGGCTTCCGCCACGTGCTGGTCTGCGAGGTCGCCTACGGCCAGATCCCGCGGCTGGAGCGGGCCGGCAAGCACCGCAGGGCCGCGGCCTGGCTGGAGTCGCTGGCCACCGAGCGGTCGGAGCTGCTGGCCCACCACTACGGCCGGGCCCTCGAGCTGGCCAGGGCGGCCGGCCAGGACACCGGCGACCTGGCCGAGCGCGCCCGGCTGGCCCTGCGCGACGCCGGCGACCGGGTCACCGGCCTCGGCGCCCACGTCACCGCCGCCCGCTACTACACCGAGGCCCTGGCCATCTGGCCGCCCGACGACCCGGAACGGCCGGACCTGGAGCTCCGGGCCGGCGAGGCCTACTGCCTGGGCGATGGCACCGGCGAGGACCTGCTGGCCAGCGCCAGGGACGGGCTGCTGGCCAGAGACGACCGCGAGCGCGCGGCCGAGGCCGAGTCCCGGCTCGGCCAGCTCGCCTACAACCAGGGCCGGGAGCGGTCCTCGCACATGGACCGGGCGCTGGCCCTGGTCGGCGACGCGCCGGCGTCCCACAGCAAGGCGGTCGTGCTGAGCCAGTGCATGATGCACCTGCTGATCGCCGACCGGAACGCCGATGCCCTGCAGGTGGCCCGCCAGGGGCTGGCCATGGCCAGGAGCCTTGGTTATCGCGACGTCGAGGCGGCCGCCCTTGGCACCATCGGAGCAGCCCGGATCAGCCTCGGCGACCCAGGCGGGCTCACCGACCTGGAACGCTGCATCGCGCTGTGCGAGGCCGACGGGTCCTCCAGCGTCATCCCCTGGCAGGGCAACCTCGCCTTCTCCTACTCGCTCCTTGGCGACCTGCGGCGCTGCTTCGCGGCCAGGGAGGCGGCCTGGGAGGCGGCCGAGCGCTTCGGGTCGGCCCTGCGGCTGCGGTGGCTGGAGCTGGAACGTGCGGGCGAGCACTACTGGAGCGGGCGCTGGGACCAGGCGGTGCGGGTCGCCGACTCGGTGGCCCCGGACGGGGAGGACGGCGCCCCGCACTACATGGAGAGCGAGTGCCGCCTGTGGCGGGGCCGCATCCGGCTGGCCAGGGGCCAGCTCGGCGGAGCCGTGGAGGACGGCCGGCGGGCGCTGGCACTGGCCAGGGAGTCGGGCGACCGCCTGAACCTCGACCCGGCGCTGGCCTTCGGGGCCAGGGTGCTGCTGGCCGCCGACCAGGCGGCCGACGCCGGCAAGCTGCTGGACGAGCTGCTGGCCACGCTCGGCGGCGGCCTGCTCAAGCCCGACCTGGGCGTCGACCTGGCGGTCGACCTGGTCGACCTGGGCCGCCCGGTCGAGGCGCTCGACGAGGTGCTGCCGTCCCGCTGGCTGGATGCGGCCCGGGCGTTCGCCGGCGGCGACCCGGCACGGGCGGCCAAGATCTACGCCGAGATCGGCAGCCGGCCCGACGAGGCCGCGGCCCGCCTGGCCGCGGCCCGCCGGCTGCTCCTCGACCGCCCGGCCGAGGGGCGGACCGAGCTGGACCGGGCCATGGCCTTCTTCCGCGAGGCCGGTGCGACCGCCTCCCTCGAACAGGCCAAGGAGCTGCTGTTTGCGCTCACTTGACACGAGCAAAGAAGAGAGAGAACTTTCTCTCGTTCCCCCGACCCGGCAAGGAGTAGGCGAGCCGTCATGGTGTCTGCCAGGCCTCGTGATCGCATCCTGAGCACCGCCACCACCCTGTTCCACCAGGAGGGCATCGGCGTGGTCGGGGTCAACCGCATCATCAGCCAGGCCGATGTGGCCCCGATGACCTTGTACCGGCAGTTCGGGAGCAAGGACGCCCTGGTCGCGGCCACCCTCGAGCAGTGGGGCACGCAGTGGCTGCACTGGCTGGCCGATGCCATGGACCGCCGCGGCGACGATCCCCAGGACCGCTTCGACGGCCTTTGGGATGCGCTGGAGGA
>DATHIG010000339.1:0-3052 GCA_035490035.1 Actinomycetes bacterium | reverse complement strand
CGGTGGTCGCGCCCGGTTTGACCAGCGCGATCGCCTCGTCCATGTAGTCGCGGCAGCGGACGTAGGCGTCGCGCATGGCCGGCGACGCGCTGCCGACCGCGAAGCAGCGGTAGTAGCAGGTCCGGTAGCCGTTGAAGCTGTGCAGGATGTCGAAGAAGGCCGGGTCGCCGGGGCGCAGGATGCGGTCGGAGTAGACGTGGGGGTGGGGCGAGCAACGCTCGCCGGAGATGGCGTTGACCCCCTCGACGTGCTCGGAGCCGAGGTCGTAGAGGACCTTGCTGACCAGCCCGACGCACTCGTTCTCCCTGACCCCGGGGCGCAGGAACCGGTACAGCTGGTCGTAGGCGGCATCGACCAGGGAGGCCGCGGTGGTCAGCAGGGTGAGCTCGTCGGCGGTCTTGATCCGGCGGGCGTCCAGGAACACCTGCTGGCCGTCGACCACCTCGAGGCCGGCAGCCTGCAGGGCGGCCAGCACCGGCAGCTCGACCAGGTCGACGCCGACCGGCTCGCCGGCCAGCCCGTGCGCGTCCAGCTCGCGCCGGATCTTGCCCGCCACCCCTTCGGCGATGCCGGCGTCGGGGTTGAAGGCGCCACGCAGGGTGGAGATCCCCGCCCGGGCCCTGCCCTGCTCCGGCTGGCCGGGCCGGCCGTCCAGCCAGGGGTTGTAGAGCTGGTGATGGCGGGCGGCCGAGCCGAAGTCCCAGATGACCGGCTCCCCGCCCCGGGGCAGCAGGGCGAAGCGGATCAGCTTGTCCATCGCCCAGGTGCCGATGTGGGTCGAGGTCATGTAGCGGATGTTGTGGAAGTCGAAGGTCAGCAGCGCGCCCAGGTCGGAGCTTTCCAGCGCCGCCTTGAGCCGCGCCAGCCGCTGGGTGCGCAACCGGTCGACGTCGACCCGCTGCTCCCAATCGACCGCGTTCGGGCCGTACGTCCGGATGCCCATGGCCGCTCCTCGTCAAGGCGGTGGAGTCGGGAGTACGCCATCGGACGCCGAGTCGTCAAGTGCTACTGAACGCGACCTCAAGAGGCATGGCGGCCCAGGATGCACCAGATGGCGTGGACCGGCTCGGCTCCCGGGTTGCTGAGCCGGTGCGGGGTGGTCGCGGGGAAGCTGACCGAGTCGTCGGGGCCGAGCTCGTAGGAGTCGAAGCCGACGTCGACCAGCAGCCGGCCGGACAGGACGTAGCCGAACTCCTGGCCGGCGTGGCGCATGAACGTGCCCTCGCCGGAGGAGCAGCCGCCCGGCTCGTACTCAACGTGGAGGAACTCGACGCCCGGGAACGACCCGGCGGTGAGCCGGCGCCACAGGACCCCGGACTCCAGCTCCAGCGTCTCGTGCTCGCCCGCGCGCTGGAGGGAGAAGAACCCCTCATGACCACGCGTGACGACCGCCGGGGGGTCGCCGCCGCTGGCCGGGCCATCGCCGTGGCCGGCCGGGCGCCGGCCGTCCTGCCCGGCCAGCAGCCCGTCGACCGAGATGTTGAGCAGGTTCACGATGTCGAACAGCTTGCTCACCGACGGCTGGGCCTTGCCGGTCTCGATCTGCGACAGCGCGCTCGGGCTGATCCCCAGCCGCCGGGCCATCTCGCGCAGGGAGATCCCCTGGCGCAGGCGCTCGGCCCGCAGCCGGCTCCCGAGGTCAAGGGCCGGGAGGCCGGCCGGGGATGGCCGCCCGGCCTGGCCACTCGGGGTGGTGGTCATGGCAGCAGTGTACCTACTGTTCAGCATTGCTGGACACGCGTTATGCTCCGCTCGACACCCGGGTTGCTCTTCGTCGAGGAGGAGAACCATGGCCGACCGGCTCCTGCTGCGTGGCGGCACCGTCCTGACCGTCGACGCCGACCTCGGTGACCTGCCGAGCGGCGACGTCCTGATCGAGGGGGACACGATCGTCCAGGTCGCGCCCCAGATCGACGCCGACGCCGAGGTGATCGACGCCGGTGGCCGCATCGTCATCCCCGGCTTCGTCGACACCCACCGCCACACCTGGGAGGCGGCCATCCGCGGCTGCGCCCCCAACGCCACCCTCGGCGACTACTTCGTCGAGATCCTGGACACCTTCGCGCCCCTGTACCGGCCCGAGGACGTCTACGCCAGCAACCTGGCCGGGGCCCTGGAGTGCATCAACGCCGGCATCACGACCCTGGTCGACTGGTCGCACATCAACAACTCCCCCGAGCACCCCGACGCCGCCATCCGCGGGCTCCAGCAGGCCGGCATCCGGGCCCAGTACGCCTACGGCAGCGCCAACACCTCCATCAACGACTACTGGAACGGCAGCAAGATCGCCATCCCCGCCGACGACGTGCGGCGGGTCCGCGAGTCCTACTTCTCCTCCGGCGATGGGCTGCTGACCATGGCCCTGGCCACCAGGGGGCCAACCTACTGCATGGACGAGGTGGTGCGGGCCGAGTGGGGGCTGGCCCGCGAGCTCGGCATCCCGATCACCATCCACGTGGCCATGTACAGCGCGGGCCGGTTCGGCATGGTCAAGCACCTCAGCGACCTCGGCCTGCTCGGCCCGGACACGACCTACATCCACTGCTGCCACCTCACCGACGAGGAGTGGCGGCTGGTGGCCGACAGCGGCGGCACCATCTCGATCGCCCCCCAGGTGGAGCTGCAGATGGCCCACGGCTGGCCGCCGGTGCTGAAGGCGCTGGAGCACGGCCTGCGTCCCAGCCTCAGCGTCGACGTGGTCACCACCGTGCCCGGCGACCTGTTCACCCAGATCCGCGCCGCCTTCGGGGCCGAGCGGGCCCGGGCCAACGCGGCCGCCTGGGAGGCGGACGTCGACGCGTCCCCGGACACGCTCACCGCCCGCCAGATGCTGGAGATGGCCACCGCCAACGGCGCCCACGTGGCCGGGCTGGGGGACCGGACCGGCTCGCTCACCCCGGGCAAGAAGGCCGACGTGGTCCTGCTGGACGCGACCGCGCTCAACATGGCCCCGGTGATCGACCCGGTGGCCGCCGTCACCCTCTGCGCCGACGTCTCCAACGTCGACACCGTGCTGATCGACGGCCAGGTCAAGAAGCGCGGCGGCAAGCTG
>DATHIG010000338.1:0-3114 GCA_035490035.1 Actinomycetes bacterium | reverse complement strand
GTGGGCTCGCCGAAGCGGCGCGAGATCGGCCACGGGGCGCTCGCCGAGCGGGCGCTGCTCCCAGTGCTGCCGACGCGCGAGGAGTTCCCCTACGCCATCCGGCAGGTGTCGGAGGCGCTCGGCTCCAACGGCTCGACGTCGATGGGCTCGGTCTGCGCCTCGACGCTCGCGCTGCTGTCGGCCGGTGTGCCACTGAAGGCGCCGGTCGCGGGCATCGCGATGGGCCTCATCTCGGGCGAGGTCGACGGCGAGACCCAGTACGTCGCGCTGACCGACATCCTCGGCGCCGAGGACGCCTTCGGCGACATGGACTTCAAGGTCGCCGGCACCCGGCAGTTCGTCACCGCGCTGCAGCTCGACACCAAGCTCGACGGCATCCCTGCCGAGGTCCTCGCCGCTGCACTCACCCAGGCTCGTGACGCGCGCCTGGCCATCCTGGACGTCATGGCCGAGGCCATCGACGAGCCGGAGGAGATGTCGCCGACCGCGCCGCGGATCATCTTGAGGGCGACGTCCAGCTGCTCGCCGTCGGTGGCGCCGATATAGACCCGGCCGTCGTCCTCGATCGAGATCTCGGCACCCGAGGTGGCCTGGATCTCGTTGATCCGCTTGCCCTTGGGCCCGATCAGCTCGCCGATCTTGGCCACCGGGATCTGCTCGACGTGGACCCGCGGGGCGAGCCGGTTCAGCTCCTCGCGTGGCCGCTCGATGGCCGCCTGGATGACGTCCAGGATGACCATGCGGGCGTCGCGGGCCTGGGTCAGGGCGCCGATCAGCACCTCGCTGGGGATGCCGGTGAGCTTGGTGTCCAGCTGCAGCGCGGTGACGAACTCGCGGGTGCCGGCGACCTTGAAGTCCATGTCGCCGAAGGCGTCCTCGGCGCCGAGGATGTCGGTCAGGGTGACGAACTCGCCGCCCTCGCTGATCAGGCCCATGGCGATGCCGCCGACCGGGGCCTTGATCGGCACGCCCGCGTCCATCAGCGACAGGGTCGAGGCGCAGACCGAGGCCATCGAGGTGGAGCCGTTGGAGCTCAGCACCTCGGAGACCAGCCGCAACGCGTAGGGGAACTCCTCCTTGTCGGGGATCACCGGCAGCAGGGCCCGCTCGGCGAGCGCCCCGTGGCCGATCTCGCGCCGCTTGGGGCCGCGCATGAAGCCGACCTCGCCGGTGGAGAACGGCGGGAAGTTGTAGTGATGCATGTAGCGCTTGCGGTCCTCGGGGTCGAGGGTGTCGACGATCTGCTCCATGCGGACCATGCCGAGCGTTGTGACGTTCAGCACCTGGGTCTCGCCGCGCTGGAACAGCCCGGAGCCGTGGGCCCGGGGCAGGATCCCGACCTCGGCCTCCAGCGGCCGGATGTCGCGCGGCCCGCGGCCGTCGATCCGCTTGGCCTCCTTGACGACCCGCTGGCGGACCAGCTCCTTGGTGAGGCTGCGGAAGGCGGCTCCTGCCTCCTTCTCGCGACCGGCCAGCGCCTCGCCGAGCTGGTCGGTGGCGGCCTGGACGGCCTCGGACTTGAGCTCGTCCAGCCGGACCTCCCGCTGCGCCTTGTCGGCGATGGTGATGGCCTCGCGCACCTGGGTCTCGACGGTGGCCCGGACGGCGCCGGCAACGTCCTCGCCGTACTCGGCGAACAGCGGGTACTCCTTCGGCTGGGCCCCGGCCTGCCGCACCAGCTCGACCTGGAGCTGGCAGGCGGTCGCGATGTGCGACTTGGCCAGCTCGAGGGCGAGCCCGAGCGCCTCCTCGGTTGGCTTGGGGGCGCCGGTCTCCTCCATCAGCCGGACGGCGTGCTCGGTGGCTTCGGCCTCGACCATGAGGATGTCGACCCCGCCGGCCTCGTTCTGGCGGCCGGCCACGACCATGTCGAAGGTGCACTCCTCCAGCTCGGAGTAGGTCGGGTTGACGATCCAGTCGCCGTCCTTGCGGCCGAGCCGCACCGCTCCGACCGGGCCCGAGAAGGGAATGCCGGCCAGTTGCACGGCCGCCGAGGCGCCGTTGATGGCGAGCACGTCGGAGAGGTTCTCCATGTCGGTCGATAGGACGGTGGCGACCACGTGGATCTCGTTGCGCAGGCCCTTGGGGAAGGACGGGCGCAGCGGGCGGTCGACCAGCCTGGCGGTGAGGATGGCCGTCTCCGACGGCCGGCCCTCACGACGGAAGAAGCCGCCGGGAATCTTGCCGGCGGCGTACATGCGCTCCTCGACGTCGACGGTGAGCGGCATGAAGTCGAGCTGTTCCTTGGGATGCTTGCCGGCCGTTGCGGTGACCAGCAGCTGGGTCTCGCCCAGCCCGATGATGACGGCGCCGCCCGCCAGCTTGGCCAGCTTGCCGGTCTCCAAATAGAGATCGCGGCCGCCGACGGCACCTTGCACACGATGGACTGCCATGTAGCTGTTGCTCCTTGTTCCTCTCGCCCCGCCATGGCGGGGCGAACCATGCCCCGGCCGCGGTTGCGGTCGGAGCCGGCCTGCTCGGGCGGAGCCAGGGGACGAGGTGCCAGTTCTCAGTCGAAAGGCCTGGGTGCGCGAAGGCGCTCCAGGGCTCACCACTGACAACTGACACGGCCGCTGCACCGGTCTGCCCGGGTCAGGCGTTGCTCAGCGCGCCAGGAGCATCACCGTCCTTCGCACGCCGAGCCGTCCATGGTCGGTCAGCGGCGCAGACCGAGGCGCTCGATGAGCGCCCGGTAGCGGGCGACGTCGTTGCTCTGGAGGTACCGGAGCAGCCGCCGGCGGCGGCCGACCATCTGCAGCAGGCCACGGCGCGAGTGGTGGTCGTGCTTGTGGACCTTGAGGTGCTCGGTGAGCGCGTTGATGCGCGTGGTGAGCAGGGCCACCTGGACCTCGGGCGAACCGGTGTCGCCTTCCTTGGTCGCGTACTGCGTGATGATCTTGGTCTTGTCGTCCTTGACCAGCATGCTACCTCTCCATGAACGGTGCGGATGCTGTCCGGGGGCCCCAGCTGGCGCGGTGTGAAGGCGCGGCCAGGGGTCCCGCGTCCCGGACGGTCGCCGGGCCTCCAGGCCCAGCCACCCGCGCCAGGGTAGCACGGGCGGGTCGCCGGGCGCCGGAAGCCGCTGCTCAGGAGGGCAGCGCCCGGGCCAGCCGG